>DASTSF010000580.1:0-5904 GCA_035760825.1 Bacteroidia bacterium | reverse complement strand
CTAATTCAAGTTAAGAATGTCAGACAAAGAGAACAACGACATCTTCGAAAACCCGGAAGAAGGAGACAACCAGCAGCATGAAGAGCGTTCGGGCGTGAAGATCATTTCCGGGATGTACGAGAACTGGTTCCTCGATTACGCTTCTTACGTGATCCTGGAACGCGCCGTGCCGTATGTTGAGGATGGCCTCAAGCCGGTACAGCGCCGTCTCCTGCATTCCATGTGGGAGATGGAGGACGGCCGTTACAACAAAGTGGCGAACGTCATCGGGCACACGATGAAATACCATCCGCACGGCGACGCTTCCATCGGCGATGCGCTCGTGCAGCTCGGGCAGAAAGACCTGCTCATTGACACGCAGGGTAACTGGGGAAATATTTTTACAGGAGACAGCGCAGCTGCGCCCCGTTACATCGAAGCGCGGCTTTCAAAGCTGGCGCTCGATATCGTTTTCAATCCCAAAACAACCACCTGGCAGTCGAGCTACGACGGCCGTAACCGCGAGCCGGTAACACTGCCGATGAAATTCCCGCTGCTGCTCGCGCAGGGCGTGGAAGGCATCGCGGTGGGCCTTGCCTGCAAAATACTTCCGCACAATTTCAACGAGCTCATCGACGCCTCCATTGCGGTGCTGCGCGGAAGGAAAACGGACATCATGCCGGATTTCCCGACGGCCGGAATGGCAGATTTTTCCAATTACAACGACGGCCTTCGCGGCGGAAAGATCCGTATCCGCTCCCGCATCAAGGTGAAGGACAGCAAAACGCTTGTCATCACCGAAATTCCTTACGGAACCACGACCACCAGCCTCATCGATTCGGTCATTTCCGCCAATGACAAAGGAAAGATCAAGATCCGCAAGATCGAGGACAACACGGCGGAAAACGTCGAGATACTCATTCATCTCCAGCCCGGGACGTCCACGGATAAAACCATCGATGCGCTGTATGCGTTCACCGCATGCGAAGTTTCCATTTCCCCGAATGCGTGCATCATCGAGGAGGAGAAGCCGCGCTTCGTCGGTGTGAACGAAATACTGAGGATTTCCGCGCTGCGCACGAAAGACCTGCTGCAGAAAGAGCTGGAGATCGAACTGTCGGAGCTGCAGGAAAAATGGCACTTCTCTTCGCTGGAAAAAATATTCATCCGCGAGGAGATGTACATCGATTTCAAAAAGTACACCGATCGCGAAAGCCTGTACGCATACCTGTACGAGCGTTTCAAGCCCCACCGCAAAAAGCTGCTTCGCCCGATCGACGATAACGACCTGCACCGCCTGACGCAGATCCCGATGATCCGCATCACGCGTTTCGACAGCATCAAGGCGGATGAGCAGATGAAGGAGCTCGAGAATAAGATCGGGGGAGTGAAGCATCACCTGGCGCATCTCACCGATTACGCGATCGAATATTTCAAAGAGCTGAAAAAGAAATACGGTACGGGACGCGAGCGCAAAACCGAGATCCGCCAGTTCGAAGTGATCGAAGCGCGGGAAGTGGTGATGAACAACGTGAAGCTGTACGCCAACCGCGAAGAAGGTTTCATCGGTTCCGGGCTGAAGAAGGATGAATTCATCTGCGACTGCTCCGACCTGGACGAGATCATCGTTTTCCGGGGCGACGGCGTGATGATGGTGACGAAAATATCCGACAAAACATACGTAGGGAAAGACATCATCCACATCGCCGTTTTCAAAAAAGGAGACGACCGCACGCTCTACAACATGTGCTACCGCGACGGCCTGCGCGGAAACACCATGATCAAGCGCTTCCACGTAACAGGCGTCACCCGCGACAAGGAATACAACCTCACGCGCGGAGCGAAAGATTCCAAAGTGCATTATTTTTCCGTCAGCCCGAACGGGGAGAACGAGGTCATCACGGTTTTCCTCACACCGACCTCCGGCGCGCGAAAGCGGGAATTCGACATGGACCTTTCGCAGGTGGCGGTGAAAGGACGCGATTCGCAGGGAAATATTCTCACGCGTTACCCCGTACGCAAGATCGTGCTGAAAGAAAAAGGCGAAGCCGAAGTCGTGAAACAGAAAGTATGGTTCGATGACACGACACACCGCCTGAACTACGAGGAGCGCGGAACATACCTCGGCTCTTTCGGTCCGGACGATCGCATTCTCACGGTTACACAATCGGGTCATTACCGCATGACGGGCATCGAGACCACGCTGCATTTCGACGAAGACATGATCGTCATTGAGAAATACGATCCGAAAGCGGTAACCACCTGCATCTACATGGACGGGGAGAGCGGGCAGTATTTCGTCAAGCGTTTCACGTTCGACCTTACCGATAAGAAAACGCTGTTCATCACTGAAAATCCCGGTTCGCGCGTGGAGGCGATCTCGAACCATCCTTCGCAGAAGATCGAGCTGAAATTTGTAAAAGTGAAAGGTGTCGAACCTCCGCCGGAAACGATCGAAGCGGATGAGTTCATCGAGGTGCGCAACATGAAAGCGAAAGGGAACAAGCTCAGCGCTAACAAGATCAAGGAAGTTGACATGGTCGATCCTTTCGCTGAGATTTCAGACGAAGACATCGAGATGGAATCGTCCGGCGACAGCCCGCTGCAGAAGATGCGCAAGGAAAAAGGGAAAAAAGGAAAAGGCGGCCGGCCGCAGATGGAACTATTCTGAGCATGGCACATACCCTGACTTCATGAAGAAAACAGCGGTCGTATTCGGCGCCACGGGCCTGACGGGAAGAAACCTCGTCAGGCTTTTGTGTGAAGACGAGCGTTATGACGTGGTCAAGATCTTTACACGGAAAGAATCGGGGATAAAAGGGGCGAAGATCGACGAGATCGTGATCGACTTCCGGAAAATGGATGACAACAGGAAGCTCGTTACGGGCGACGAAGTATTCTGCTGCCTCGGCACGACAATCGCCGCTGCCGGTTCAGAAGCCGCTTTCCGTCGCGTGGATTTCGAATGGGTGCGCTGGTGCGCGATCAGCGCGGCGGAGAACGGGGTGAAGAAATTCCTCGCCATTTCATCGCTGGGCGCCAATCCCGCTTCGAAGAATTTTTACCTGCGCACCAAGGGCGAGATGGAAAAAGCGGTGAGCGCTGTGAATTTTGAAAAGTGCGCGATCTTCCGTCCTTCGATGCTGCTCGGCGCGCGGAAGGAATTTCGCTTTGGTGAATTGACCGGAAAATTTTTCATGCGTGCATTTTCTGTTTTCGTTCCGAAGAAATACAAAGCCGTACGTTCGGAAACCGTGGCGAAGGCCATGCTGAAAGTGGCCAACGATGCGGCGCTGAACGGCGTGATCGGGAATGAGCTCATTCTCGCTTTAGGTAAATAACGCGGCATGAAATACATCACCCTCCTGGTTTTCTTCGGTTTTTCATTTCCCGCCCGGGGAAAAGACGTTCCCACGCTGCGCGATCTTTTCCTCTCGCTCCCGGATTCCGTTTTTATCAAAGACAATCGTTGTTTCCATCAAAAAGATTCCTTCCCGGTTGTCGAACGGAAACAGCTGCTCGCCGGTTTCGATTCGGGCAACGTGGAAAACAAGGGCGACGGTCCGCGTTTTCCTATGTTCGGTCTTTCCGACAGTTCCGGCATCCTCGAGTTCGGAACAGGTGATGAAACCACTGTGCTTTCCATTTTGTCACGCGATAAGAAAGAGACGTTCTTCCTGGTCGCTTCATCCGATTGCGATTTCATCGCCTGCTTCCAGTCGTTCCATTTTTATTCGTTGAAAAAGAAAAAGATTTCGGAAGTGAACAACGTGCTGCCCGCGCTTTACCCGGCAAAGCTTTTTTTCGATACTGCTTACCTGGCACAGCAGAAATTCGACCCGGACCAGGGACTCGACGGGATAGAGATCGTTTTCACCGGGGATCCGCACCTGCTTGTGGCGTCGCTGAACACGGATTTTTTCGACCCGGAACTTTTCGGATATGAAAACGCGATGACGCAGCTCGACGCGTCGAAGATCAAATGGTATTCCTATCGCCTGGATTTTGACCCGGTGAAACGGAAATTTGTCGTCGGGGTCTGCGCGGATGAATAACTATTCGTTCAGCCCGCAAGAATAAAATCCACGCCTTCCCGGAAGTTCCTTTTTTCGAGGAACTGTTTTACTTCTTCACGCTTCCCGCGGTTGGTGACGAAGCTGGCGACGAAAATTGTGCCCGGTGCGCCAATGTTTTCATGGTAAATAACGGGCAGGCCGTTTTTCTTTCCGCCGGCTTTTTTCGGATCGATATCGATATAGCCGCAGGAAGAAAACCGTTCCGCCAGGAAACTGCTTCGTTTTCCCGAAAGCTTTCCCGCCCCCCAGATGAACAGCTTTCTGCCGCCGATCATTTTGCTGATGAAACGCGAAAGATATTCTTCCTTGATGCGAAAGAAATTGTCGGCGGAATAGCGTTCATCGTTCCGGATGAGACGTCCCGGCAGGTCATTCCAGCGGAAAAGAGTTTCCCGGATTTTTTCCATGCGCACACCTGCTTCCAGCCAGCGAAGCCAGAGCTCGTAATCCTCGGGGAAATTTCCTTCGCGGCAGCCGCCGTGTTTTTCAAAAAGCTCTTTGCGGAACATGACGGACGGATTGCACAGCGGTGATTCCACGAAGCGATTGAGCATGATCTGTTCATGCGTAATTATCGAATTGATCCAGTCGACGTGGGCGGAATAGCCTTCCTGCGTAGCACGGTCGCCGCCGTATTCCACGAGACAGCTGACAACACCGGTCGCCGGGCGTGCTTCGAGAAAATCGAATTGTTTTTCGAGCCGTTGCGGAAGCATCTCGTCGTCTGCGTCCATGCGTGCGACGTATTTGCCGTTCGCGGCTTTCACACCCGCGTTGAATGCGCCTGCCACGCCCGTGTGCGCCAATGTGATCACGCGTACGCGATGATCTTTTGCCGCCGTTTCTTCCAGGATGATATTCGTGGAATCCATTGAACCGTCGTCAGCAAGCAGCAGTTCGAAATCGTGAAACGTCTGCGTCAGCACACTTTCAATGGCGCGCTGAACGGTTTTTTCTGCATTGAAAACCGGGAGGATGACGGAAACGGCAGGAGCGGGGCTTCTTTCCACGGGAATCATTTCTGCAAGTTAAGGTATCTTTGACCTTCGAATGAAAACCCTCACCGGCGACAACATTTCAATGGCGGCCGAATTCCTGCGCAAAGGAGAGCTCGTCGCCATCCCGACGGAAACCGTTTACGGTCTTGCCGCCAACGCGCTCGATGCGGATGCGGTGCTGAAGATTTTCGAAACGAAAGGACGTCCCACGTTCAACCCGCTCATCGTGCATGTGCACAGCGCGAAGGAATTCCGCAAATACGTGAAGTCGGTTCCGCGTCTTGTGTCGACGCTGGCAAAAGAATTTTCGCCGGGACCGCTGACGTTCGTGCTGCCGAAAAATGAGGTCATTCCCGACATCGTCACCGGTGGCGGGGATACGGTAGCGCTGCGTGTGCCGGGACATCCGCTTACGCTGAAACTGCTTTCGCAGCTCGATTTCCCGCTGGCGGCGCCGAGCGCAAATCCTTTCGGTTACATCAGCCCGGTGAATGCGGCGCATGTGCTGGAGCAGCTCGAAGGAAAAATTCCGTACGTGCTCGACGGAGGCCCGAGCATGATCGGCGTGGAATCGACAGTGGTGACGCTGGAAAAAAACAGGCTCGTCGTGCTGCGTCTTGGCGGCGTTTCCGTGGAAGACCTGAAGGATGTGGCGGGAGAAGTGGAAGTGCGTACGAACCAATCGTCTAACCCGCGGTCGCCCGGTCAACTGAAATCGCATTATGCGCCTTCCATACCGCTTCGCTTCGGAAGAATGGAGCTGCTGCTGAAAGAATACGCGCAGAAGAAAAAGGCGCTGCTGACGTTTTCGCGGCAGTACATTGGTAAAAAGATCGTGGCGGAAGAAGTGC
>DASTSF010000579.1:0-10753 GCA_035760825.1 Bacteroidia bacterium | reverse complement strand
GATTCTTACACCTTTTCCCGAAGGCCGGTAAAACTTGTTTGGGCGGAAGCATTTCAAAATGCATGGTTTGCTATTTCATGGGAGAAAAAAATCAAGAAATGGTCGAGAGTAAAAAAAGAAGCGTTGATCAACAGCGATTGGGAGGCGTTGAAGATGAATGCTGTTTGCCGGAATGCGACAAATTCGAAAAGACTTCTGGATCAGCCGGGATATGTTCCCCGCGATGTGTGGAGAAGGATTGGTGAGTAACTGGCACCTGCCCGGCTTCGACTCGCGCTCAGCCGGACAGGTGCAATATTTTTGATCAGTCACCCGCGTTCAGTTTTTTTGACACTGAGTAACTGGCACCTGCCGGGCTTCGACTCGCGCTCAGCCGGACAGGTGCAATGTTTTTGATCAGTCACCCGCGTTCAGTTTTTTTGACACTGAATAACTGGCACCTGCCGGGCTTCGACTCGCGCTCAGCCGGACAGGTGCAATGCCGTGCACTCGGAACCGTTCAGCATCAGATCTCCCGGCACAATCACTCTTTCACCACTTTCCCCGTCCACATCGACGTTTTGCCGTGCACACACACCGTATAAATTCCGGGTGCAAGATTCGTCATGTCGATCTCTGCATTACGTCCGTTCATTTTCGGATCTGCGCTCTGCGTCTGCACCACGCGGCCCGTTACGTCAATGAGGTTGATCGTGAACAGCTCGTCCGTTGAGGCCGGCAATGCAACTGTTGCTTTATCGTTCGTTGGGTTAGGCGAGATCATCAGCGTGGAAGTTGCAGGAGAATTATCGTTCTCCCCGGTCACCAGCAGGTTCCAGCTGAGCAGCTGTATGCCGCCATACGTGCTGTAATACGGCTGGTTCGAACCGACGTCCCGCAGGTAACCGCACACGACGAGCCCGTTGAATTCGTCCACGCCCCACGCGGCCTCGTTGTCCGTGTTCGGTGGTCCCCACCAGCCCATGATGCGCGGGTTGGCCGGATCCGAAGGATCAAATGCGAGCACCTGCGAATCGGCGCCGGAAACCATGAGCACATTCGTGGTCGGACCGGTATACACGATCTCGTTGGTGTGTCCGTCGCTGCCGTACCAGGAGCTGATACCGGTGTTGTTCCAGATATTCGACCATGCATCGGTCGTGATGCTTGCAGGATTGGAATAATCGTCGACCTCTATTCCTGCATAATCAACAGGGATCCATGCGTGCTTGCCGATGCACCACACATGGTTGTAAAAAGGATAAACCGTGTCCGTGGCGTGCGGCACCGGGTTCAGGTACGCGCCGATCTGCACAAGATTCTGCTTATCCGTTGCATCGATGATGCGCAGTCCGCCGCCATCGTCAGCATCGATGAGCGTATCGTTGTCGAGATACAATCCGCGGGTATGCGGGGCGTACGATGTGTTCGGCGTAGTGGTCGGAACAAAATGCGAAACAAAACGGATGTTGTGCTTGTCGGATATGTTAAGCACGATGATGCCATCGTTCATCGCGGAAAGGAATGCATAATCTCCATCAAGGACAATATGGGAAACGCCGTGCGCCCACGCTGCGGTGTCCCAGTGGTCCATCAGCACCGGGGTGGCAGGGTTGGTTACATCGTAAATGGAAAGCCCGGCCCGTTGCGTGAAACCCTGGAAGCCGCCCGTGGTTATGAAAAGTGTATCGGCATCCTGCGCAAGAAAAGTCGCTTTATAGCCGTTGAGATCCGCAGGCCGGATCGTGTCGACAGGAACCGGGTTCATCGGGTCGTTGATGTCGAACGTCACCATGCCGAGATCGACGGATGCGGTATACACATACGGCCGCCCGAGCCGGTCGATCAGCGGAGAATAAGCGGCGCGCCATACGACTGTGTCGTAATAAAAATGCCCGAGCTGGGTGAAGATCACCGTGTCGTTCGCCGGTTGTGCGCGGAACGAAGCGGAAAGAAACAATAAGGGAAGCAGGAAAGTAAAAATGCGTTTCATGGGTTTTGGTTTTTGGGAAAAGAAAGTTACGAAAAGCCGCAGTAATCATGCCACGCTGCTTTCCAGCAGCTGAAGCGATTTGCGCTGTGTGCTCATGCGTGCGCGAATGCCCAGCGGGAGCGTGAACTTGTCTTTGATGTGCCCGAATGAAAATCCTGTCATCACGGGAATGCCGAGCGAAGAAAGTTTCTGGCGCAGCACCTCGTCGAGCGTGAACGATTTCTCGGGTTCTTCTGCTACGCATTTTACGCATTGCCCGAATACGACGCCTTTTGTTTTGGTGAATACACCTGCAAGCGTCAGCTGTGTCAGCATGCGGTCGATGGAATAAGGTTCTTCCTCCGTTTCTTCGAGGAAAAGAAGAGAATCCTTCAGCTCCGGCATCCACGGCGTACCGATCATCGCGCAGAGCACGGTGAGATTTCCACCCAGCAGCATCCCTTCTGCTTCTCCTTCCGCAAGTATTGTCACGTCATCCTGCACCAGTTCCGGCGACGCTGCATTCGCAACGAGATCGAGAAAATGCGTCATCGTGAAATCTTCCAGTGATGAATTTCCTACGGGACCATGGAACGTGACAAGCCCGGTCGTCACCTGGAACGCCGCGAGCAATGTCGTGATGTCGCTGAAACCGGAAAAAATTTTCGGTGACGCTGCGATGATCGTCGGGTCGATCAGCGGAAGCAGTCGCGCGCTGCCCCATCCGCCCCGCATCGCCATTATGGCTTTCGTTTCCTTATCCGAAAAAAGATCCTGCAGCTCTTTCGCGCGGAGATCATCTTTGCCGGCGAGGTAACCGAATTTTTCCGACAGTGTTTTTCCGTGCTTCACGCGGAATCCCTGCGCTTCGAACGCGGCTGTCGCTTTTTGTACCGAATCGTCATTGAATATCGCGCCGGCCGGTGCCGTGAACGCGATAAGGTCGCCGGGTTTCAGCCGGGCCGGCTTCAGTGCGCCGCCTGCATTCTGCGATTTAACAGCGGACGACTGGCCTCGTGCGAACGAAGGCAGCGACATCGCCGCTGAAGCGATGCCGATGGTGCGGATAAAAGATCTGCGGTCGGTCATGCCGTAAAATTAGTGACGGATGACGATCTTTTGCGTGACGGGATATTCACCTTCGGTGAAAACAGTCGCAATGTAAAAGCCATCGGGAAGTGAAAGTGAAACGCGATTCGTTCCTGCGGCGAGGATGCCGGAATAAACTTCCCGCCCTTCCGCGTCATCTATGCGAAGCTGTGCATTCGCCGCCTGCGGATCCTGCACCGTGAAATTTCCATCGGAAGGATTGGGGAAGAAGGCCAGCGTTTTTTCATTCTGCGCAGGCGAAATTCCCGTCAGCGGACACATCGATTCCCACAACGGAAGCGCCGGCCGGTCGTTGCCCAGGGAATCCCGGAGGCTGACGCTTTTGAAGATCAGCGGCCCGACGTTGGATGTGGTGTCGATCAGGTAATTCAGGTAAAGCCAGTTCACGTCTTCCACATTTTGTCCCGCCAGCTTCGGGAAAAGCTGGTTCACGTAATCCACCTGCTGCTGCGGACTGCTCACCCATGTCCCGTACAGTGAATCCGCGGGCCACCCGGTTTCCGTTATCACCACGGGCTTGTTTCCCGTACGCGCAAACATCGTGTCGAGGTAATCCGCCGGCATTGCATTCGCCGTGGGAACTGAAAGGAACGGGTAAAGCGAAAAACCGATCACGTCGAGTTTCGTGGAGTCGATCAGCGTCAGCGCCGACCAGTGCTTGTCCGTCCACCCGTTCAGGTTGCCGTAGCCATTGATGTGCTCGTAATTGAAGATCGTTCCCACTTTCGTATTCGGCGAATGCAGCTTGATGGAATCGTATGTGCTTTCATAGAAGCTGATGAAATTGAGATAGTCGAGCGAATCCTGCTCGATGTAAAAGCTCACTTCATTGCCAATGAACATGTACGCCGGCTGCAATGAATCTGCGGTATGGACCAGCATCGTCATGAAATCGGCGCGCGTCTGCGCATTCGTCCAGTTATTCACCGGGTTGGATGGCGAGGCAAGATGGATCGCGGGATAATCGGCCCACGCGAATGTGAGCATGTCGGTGTAGGCGAACGGTGAAGGCTGCAGCTGCGCGACTACTTTCTGCAACTGCGGGATGATCCCGCCCGAAGCGGAATCGTTCCTCCAGTCGGTGTTGGCATACACCACGCCGCCTCCGCAGAAGCCGGCGACTTCCTGCAGGAACGAACCTGTCTGTGAAAAATCGAGCTGGAAGCCGGGAGGAGAAAAACCATAACCGAGCTTACCGGAATAGGTTTGTGCGTTCGCTGCAGAGATGACGGCGAGGAAAATGCAGCAGGAAAGAACGGAATTTTTCATGCGATGCGTATTGGGTTGAATAAAAGAAAAGGCCACCGTGAAGGTGGCCTGCCTGAATTTCTTTCTGTTAGTTGTTGTCGAGCACTTTGAAAATTTCGTCGAGCTTCGGCGTAAGGATAATTTCCGTCCGCCTGTTCTTCGCACGGGCCTCGGGCGTTTTCGCAGGATCGACCGGGAAATATTCTCCGCGTCCCGCCGCGGTCAGCCGTTTCGGATCGACACCGTCGGCGACAAGAATTTTTACCACCGACGTCGCGCGCAATACGCTCAGGTCCCAGTTGTCCTTGATGTCGCCTGTTCCCTTGTAGGGAACGTCATCCGTATGTCCCTCCACCATGATGTTGATGTCGGGATTCGCGATGAGCACGTCCGCCAGCGATTTCAGCGCATTCATCCCGTCCTGCGAAACTTTATAGCTTCCCGAAGGGAACAGCAGCTTTTCTTCCATCGAAACATAGATCTTCCCGTTCTTTTCTTCAACGGTCAGCCCTTTTCCTTCGAAGCCGACGAGCGCCGCCTTCACTTTTGCTTTCAGCGCGGTGACAACCGAATCTTTCTGTGCGAGCGCAGTGGAAAGCTCTTTCACGCGCGCCTCCCGTTTCTGCAGCTCGATGGTCAGCGAATCGAGCGAATGCTTCTGGCGCTGCAGGCTCGCATCCAGCTGCTTCAGCGAAACCTCTTACTGGATCAGCTGCTCCTGCGTCATGTTCAGCTTGCCGACGAGCTGTGTGTTCTCGTTCGACTGGCGCGCCATGAGATCTTTATTCTGCTTGAGCAGCAGCTCGTAATTGGCCGTCAGCTGATCGTACTGGCTGGTAAGCAGCCGGTAGCGCATGCCGCATCCCGACGTGTCGCTGATCAGTCCTGCGACCTGCTTCTTGCTGTCTGCCAGCTGCTGGTCGAGCTCCTTGTTTTTCGTTTCGTAATCCTGGTTCTGCGCTTTAAGATCGGCGAGCTGCTTCTCGGCTTCTTCACGTTTTTGTTTTTCTTCGTCGTACTTCCTTGCCGGAACGCAGGTGGTAAGGGCGACCGCGGCAAGAAGGGCAAGTGCGGATATTTTGATGCGCATGTGGCTATGAATTAGTGTTTTGTATCGTTCAAAGATAAACCAGCCGGACCTTTCGATCGACGCGGCGGGGTGAAGTTATTAACTGTTAATTGATAATTATCGTCCGAAACACTTTGCCCGGAACCAGCGTTATAATACAAAAAAAGTGCCTCAACAAAATGGAAAAGCTGAATAAAGACTGGATCACAGAGAAAAGCATCGATTTCGAATACAAAAAATACCTGCTGCTGGCCTACCTCCAGCACGTGGATGAATGTTTTCGCGCGGTGAAGCTGTATCCGCCGCTGGCCGACCTCATCTCGCATTACCGTTTTGCAAAAACGCTGAAGGAAAACAAAGAGCAGCTTGCCTCGCTTTTCCCGCAGCGGCTGACGGGTTTTGATGCGGAGGCCTTTCGCCTGAACTACGAGAAGGTGGTCAGCGACGGGAAGGTCATGGAAGAGATCGAATCCATTCTCGATTTTTCCCTGCCGCGTTTTGCCGGTCATGTGAATGAAGGCATGCAGCTGTTCGATTTCATCGAAGACGGGATCGAGATGCAGCCGGTCGGACTTCTTCCGCTCGATGTTTCCTGCGGTTATCTTTTTCTCCGCAACGCGGCTTCAAAAACGAATGTTTATTCCTGGAGCGTGAAGCTTTTCGAAGAACCCGGTTCCACGTGGCGGGCGCTGCATACATCGTTCTTCGGCTCGTATTCATACAGCATCACGCATACCTATGAATTCATAAAAACGGAGCTGGTGAAAGCTGTGCCCGATATACCCAATCCCGCTGTCTACGCGGCGGAAACACGGCTCGAGATCCCCGTGGAAGAAACGTTCCTCCCCGTGGCACGTCGCCTGCTGATGAAAGAGCTGGCGTCTTCTTCAAAGTCATAAAAAAAGCCCGTTCTCAGAACGGGCTTCGTTGTTTTTCCGGGAATATTATTTCTGCGCGGTGTCTTTTTTCGCACCGGTTGCATTTTCGTCAGGGGCAAAATACACGCGCGTCATGTCGCGGTATTCCATCGGGTTGATGTCGAACCCGCGGACGTTCTTCTGCACGAGACGATCGTTGGTTTCATAATAGATCGGCATGATCGCCGCATCGGACATCGCCACCTGGTCGGCGCGGTGATAAAGGTCGGTGCGTTTGACGGCGTCAGGCTCATTCGCAGCGGCCTCGAAAAGCGAATCGAACAGCGGGCTGGAATAACGAACGGAGTTCAGCGAAGAGCGTTCGTTCATCGTAGCCGGAATGTGTTTTCCGTAAAGCGTGGTAAGGAACGTTTCAGGATCGGGATAATCGGCGATCCAGCCGGTGCGCCAGAAGAGCGCTTTCCCGGTTTCGATGTTTTCAAGGTGCTGCGCGAACGGAACCAGCTCCACCGTCACATTGATGCCGAGCACGTCGTTCAGCTGTTTGCGCACATAATCGGCGGTCATCGTATTGCGGTCCCCGCCGCCGTTGTTGATGTATAGCGTGGTGGCCGGGAAATTTTTTCCGCCGGGATAACCTGCTTCTGCCAGCAGCTGTTTCGCTTTGTCGGGATCGTAATTGTACCCGTTGATCGTCTTGGCGTCGTACCCGGGAAGGCTGGGTGGAACGATCCCGTAAACCGCCGGAACCGCATCACCCATGAGCACTTTTTCGCAGATGTACTCGCGGTTGATCGCATAGTTGAATGCCTGGCGCACTTTCACGTTGTCGAACGGAGAAAGCTTGTTCTGGAAACCGTAATACGTGAGGCTCATGGCAGGATTGCTCTGGAAAACGAAATCCGCACCATGCTCTTTGGCCTGGCTCAGCTCGCCCATGATATCGTTCGCCATTTCCACGGGAAGACGGAAGACCATATCGAGCTCTTTGTTCTTGAACGCGATGATCTCGGAACGCTTGTCCTTGATGAAACGGAACTCAACGATATCGAGGTAGGGAAGACGGTTGTTCCATTCGTCGAACATCCAGTATTTCGGGTTGTATTCCAGGATAACCGCATCGCCTTCCTTGATGCTTTTCACACGGAAAGGACCTGTTCCCACGCAATGCACACGCATTTCATCGCCGTACTTGGCGAGCGCTTCCTGGGGATAGATCCAGCAGCCCTGCGTGGCGAGAATGTTGAGGAAACCGGGCATCGGGCGCACGAGGCGGATATCGACGGTGGAATCATCGGGAACGGTAACGCCTGAAACGCCGCCGGCGAGAGGCTTTTTGCTGTCGGTGGAAGCGAAATATTCATTCGCACCCGCCACGCGGTCTTTGAACGTGTTGGAGTATTGCTGGTTGTTCGGGCTTGCCGTGCAAAGCATATCGAAGCAATACTTGATGTCGGAAGCTTTCACCTCGCGTCCTTTTCCGCCTGGGAAGCAGGGATCGTCGTGGAAGAAAACGCCCTTACGCATGTGGAAAATGAAATGCGTGGAGCTGTCTTTGATATCCCATCGCGTGGCAAGTCCCGGCATGATGCTCAGGTCTTTCTGGTTGAATTTCACAAGACCTTCGTATACCTGTGAACCGATGTGGTCACCCACGACTTCCACAATGTTGAGAGGATAAAGCGTGCGGAAATCTTCCGTTTCATTCATACGAAAAACTCCGCCGTAATGAACTACGGGGCCATTCGCTTTACGTTCCTGGCCGTTTCCTTCATCACCCGGACCACAGCCATTTATGTTGATCACAACAGATGCTGCAAGGGCCGAAAAAGCCAGTGTAAATACCAGTCGTTTCATATGGGATTCAGCGTTTATGATAATGCAGCGCCTAAAATAATGAAAATTAGGTTACCCGTAAGTGAAAATAGGGTGAATGGCCGTCCGGCATGGCCGGCCACACCGGCGGGTTTAATCCTGCTGCTCTAATAATTCAGTTCGACAACAATGGGACAATGATCGGAATGTTTCGCTTCGGGCAGTATGGATGCGGCTTTCAGCTTTTTTTCCAGCGGGCGGCTCACCATGTGGTAATCGATACGCCAGCCGAGATTTCTCGCCCTTGCATTGGCGCGGAATGTCCACCAGGTGTAGTGATGCGGCCCCGGCTCGAAATGGCGGAAGGAATCGACGAAGCCGCTGTCGATGAACCGGCCTATCCATTCGCGTTCAGGAGGCAGGAAGCCGGATGAATTCGCATTGCTCACCGGGTTGTGGATGTCGATCGCCCGGTGGCAGATGTTCCAGTCGCCCGAGATCACGAGGTTGGGCCGCGTTTTTTTCAGCTTGTCGATGTACGTCTGGAAAAAATCCATGAAGCCGTATTTGAAATCCTGGCGCACATCGCCTGTCGTTCCCGAAGGCATGTACAGGCTCATCACGGAAAGGTCGCCGAAATCGGCGCGCAGGATCCTTCCTTCGGAATCGTAGGTTTTATTTCCCGAGCCTGTGATCACATTATCCGGTTTTTCCTTCGAAAGAATAGCCACGCCGCTGTAGCCTTTCTTTTCCGCAGGGTGCCAGAAATGATTTTCATAACCGGCCTTTTCAAAAACGGAAAGATCGAGCTGGCCCGGTTCCGCTTTGATCTCCTGCAGGCAGATCACATCCGGATCTTCCTTCTTCACCCAGTCGATCCAGCCTTTTCCCAGCGCAGCGCGTATGCCGTTCACGTTGTACGAGATAATTTTCATCGTCCTGTTTCGTTTTCTGCCTGAAAGGTAACATCAGAAACCGGGAATCCGTCATTCTCCCGCTGCCGGACCTGTTTTTTCACGACGGTCATGCGCCTGTTCGCTACCTTTAAAGTTTCGGCAATGCGGTTTTCGGTTTTCTTTATTGCGCTTCTGCTGTTCCCGTTCGTGAAGATGGACGGGCAGGTGACGGATGCCTGGCGGGAAAAGAACGTTGCGGTTTCCGGCGATACCGTTGTGCTCGATACGCTGAGCATTGTGCCGGGAACGTTCAGCGTTCTTTCCGGCGGAACGCCGCTCGACACGGCAAAATTCACGCTCCTTCCCGCAGAGGCGCAGCTCATTCTCAAACCCGGCGTACCGCGCGACAGTCTCCATGTGAAATACGCCGTGTTCCCCGTCCTGTTCACGCATTCTTTCAGCCACAAAAACCAGCAGCAGTTCACTTCGCGGCCCGATCACGCCGATAACCCGTTCCTCTATCGTCCCGGTGATGCGAAAGCGGACGATCCGTTTGCCACTGGCGGTCTGACCAAGAGCGGAAGTCTTTCGCGCGGGATTTCATTCGGCAATACGCGCGATCTTTCCGTGAATTCCGCGCTGAACCTCCAGCTTTCGGGAAAGCTGACCGACAACATCGATCTTACAATGGCGGCGACGGACGACAACCTGCCCATCCAGCCCGACGGCACCACGCAGCAGCTGCAGGAATTCGACCGCGTGTACATCCAGCTTTCCGGCAAAGGAACGAAGCTCATCGCCGGCGATTTTTTCACCTCGCGGCCGAACAGCTATTTCATGAATTTCAACAAGCGCGGGCAAGGCCTCAACATCACGTCGGTCATTCCCCTCGATGAAAAGGATCCGAAAAAAACGTTCGGTGTTTCCGGGAGCATTGCGCTTTCGAAAGGAAAGTTCGCACGCAACGTCATCCAGGGCGTGGAAGGCAACCAGGGTCCGTACCGCCTCACCGGTGCGGAGAATGAGCTGTTCATCATCGTGCTTTCCGGAACGGAAAAAGTGTACCTCGACGGCAAGCTGCTCACACGCGGGCAGGACAATGATTACATCATCGACTACAACACGGCGCAGATCACGTTCACTGCAAAACAGCTCATCACGAAAGACAAGCGCATCGTGGTGGAATTCCAGTATTCCGACCGCAATTATTCACGTTCGCTCGTTCACACAGGATTCGAATACAAGTCGGATAAATTTGCGCTGCGCTTCAACGCGTATTCCGAGCAGGACAGCAAAAACCAGCCGCTCCAGCAGACACTCACGGACGCCGACCGTCTCATCATGGCGGCTGTCGGCGACACGCTTCTGAAAGCCGTCGTTCCCGGTGTCGACAGCGTTCCCTTCTCCGGTGATCTCGTGCTGTACAAAAAAGTGGACACGCTCGTCGGCGCGACCTTGTACAGGAATGTCTACGTCTATTCCACGAGTTCCGACAGCGCGCATTACCGTCTTTCGTTTTCCTACGTCGGTGCGAACCACGGGAACTATATCCAGTATTCCACTTCCGCCAATGGAAAAACATTCCGCTGGATCGCCCCGGTCAGCGGCGTTCCGCAGGGCGATTATGAGCCCGTGATATTGCTCATCACACCGAAGAAAAAGCAGCTCGTCACGTTCGGCGGAGATGTGCAGTTGTCGAAGAATACGTTTTTCACCGGCGAGCTGGCGTACAGTTCGAATGACCTCAACACGTTTTCATCCTACGACAGCTTCGATGACAAAGGAT
>DASTSF010000578.1:0-9301 GCA_035760825.1 Bacteroidia bacterium | reverse complement strand
ATGGTGCCGGGATAATTCTGCAAATGATTTTCCAGCCATTGCACCGATTCGGCGTCGAGGTGGTTCGTCGGTTCGTCCAGCAGGAGAATATCGGGTTGCTGCAGCAGCAGGCGGCACAGCGCCACGCGGCGGCGTTCACCGCCGGAGCAGACGGAAATGGGCGTATCGCCGTCGGGGCATTGCAGCGCATCCATCGCGCGCTCGAGGCGGGAATCGATGTTCCAGGCGTCCAGCAGCTCGATCTTTTCCGAAAGGCGCGCCTGCTTTTCAATGAGCTTGTTCATCTCTTCATCGCTCATCGGCTCGGCGAACTTGTTGTTCACCTCTTCGTATTCCTTCAGTGTATCGTTGATCTCTTTCACGCCTTCACGCACAATATCCATCACGGTTTTCGATTCATCCAGCTTCGGTTCCTGCTCGAGAAAACCGATCGAATAGCCGGGCGAAAAATGTATTTCACCGATGTAGTCCTTGTCGACGCCCGCAATGATGCGCAGCAGGGATGATTTTCCCGAACCGTTCAGACCGATCACGCCGATCTTCGCGCCGTAATAAAAAGAGAGGTAAATGTCCTTCAGCACCTGCTTCTGCGGCGGGTGTATCTTGGAAACATTCACCATTGAAAAAATGATCTGCCTTCCTTCTGACATGGGAGAGTGTATTGGTTCTGAAAATGAATAAAAATCCGCTTGCGGTTAAGGGTGCAAATATCGCGTAAAATGAGGCAAAATGCTAATGGAATATCGGCCCCGCGCGGAACGCAGCATTCCCGGGTTGTTTTTTTGACAGGGAGCGCACCGGTTTCTCATTGTATTCCCTGTTTTCCCGTCTTCGCTCGTAGCTGCGCGGCCTCCTCGTCAGCCTGAGCGCAAGACCAAGGCCGGTGGAGGGCCGCGCAGGCTACCCGCTCAGCCGCGGCTATGCATTCTTTCCTTCATCGCTTCAAATTCACAACGCTTGTTAACTTGTTTCAACTCAAAAAAAGTGTGCTTATTTTTAATCGCACGAGACACGGAAACACTGCATGTACAATCAATCACTGTCCGTTCGGGCGCAAGTCACCCGTCAGTTCGGGCGCCAGCCGAGAACAGTTCGGGCGCCAGCCACCCGTCAGTTCGAGCGCAAGTCATTCGTCAGTTCGAGCGCGAGTCATTCGTCAGTTCGAGCGCCAGTCGAGAACAGTTCGAGCGAGAGTCGAGAACAGTTCGGGCGCAGTCACCCGTCAGTTCGAGCGAGAGTCGAGAACAGTTCGGGCGCAAGTCATTCGTCAGTTCGAGCGAGAGTCGAGAACAGTTCGAGCGCAAGTCGCCCGTCAGTTCGAGCGAGAGTCGAGAACAGTTCGGGCGCAGTCGCCCGTCAGTTCGAGCGCGAGTCGAGAACAGTTCGGGCGCAGTCACCCGTCAGTTCGAGCGAGAGTCACCTGTCAGTTCGAGCGCGAGTCACCTGTCAGTTCGAGCGCAGTCGAGAACAGTTCGAGCGCAGTCATTCGTCAGTTCGAGCGCCAGTCGAGAACAGTTCCCATCTTACACAACACCCAACCCTTCCCATGGAAAAACCCCGCATGAATAATCCCTGTCCGCAGGACTGGAACAAAATGTCGCCCTCCGCCACCGGCCGTTTCTGCGCCAAATGCTGCAAGGTTGTCGTCGACTTCACACAGAAAACGGCGGAAGAGATCCGCGATTATCTTGCCGCGAATGCCGGCACCTGCGGACGTTTCAGCCTTTCGCAGCTGCAGCCGCTGAGGCAACGCGTGATGCAGAAAGTTTCCTGGCGCATGCGCCGGTTCTCGCTGGCGCTGTACCTCATTTTCGGCTCGCTCCTCTTCACCGGCACGGCCTGTGGCGGCGAAGTGGACTATTACGGGAAACAGGATTCCGCCTATTCCGCGCAGCAGTCCGCACATCGCAACGATTCGCTCAAAAAAGATTCTGTGCTTCGAATGGATTCGCACAAAAAAGATTCCGCGCAGGAAACGAAAAAGCACCACTGATCAGCCTCACCACCCGCCGCCGAAGAAAAGCTGCACGTGGAATTCGAAACCGGCGTCGGGACCTTTTTCCCTCCACTGGAATCCTTCATCGGGCGCGGGATGCGGATCGGAAACACTGCCGGTGAATGAGCTCCTGTAAAAGCTCGTATGGTAAACGGATAATCGCGGTCCCGCAGCAATGTATATCCCGCTGAAAAAATGATCCAGTGATGATGTCCTGCGGCCGATACGTCCCAGCACGCAAAGATCGTAGCGTTCGCGTGAAATAAGCCATTCCGTGCCGCGGTCAGCATCCATCGTTCCCACCCATACGTGATCGGCGTAAAGTGCACGCGTCATGAAAACAACAGATGCTTCCCGCACGCCGTGCTTTCCGGACGTGTACCAGTCAAAACCGAAGCCAAGCATGGGACCTTTCAACGTCCGGTCGGGATAAACGAAGCTGCTGAAGGTGTGCGTAAGCATCGAAAAACTGCGCCAGCCTCCGTAAAACGTATATCCTTTCGACGGATGCGCCGGTCGCATCATTGCGTACCCGGCCATGACATCGAGATCGAACGTGCTTACGCCGGCAAAAACATAGTGGTACAGGTCGGGCGCGTTGTCATCCGCAACCTGCCCGTCTTTTTTCTTTTTCCCGCCCGGTTGCCGGTCTGCTTCCTTCCGGCGTTCCGCCATTGGCACATAGCGCCACGGGCAGAATTTCACACCGAACGTATACCCGTCGAGGTTTTGTTTCGCATTGCGGTTGGCATAATACGCAGCGTACAGGCTCCATGCCGAAGCGCCGCGCCGCGCCGGTCGCGGGATGGCAAGATCGGCTTCCGCATCGAACACGAATCCGCCAGCTTTCGTAAAGTTCTGCGGGACGATGTCGCCGGTGTGGTGGCCGGTCTCGAAAGCAATGTCGGCGTAACCGGCGCTCATGGTCAGCGCAAGCATTCTGCCGAAATAAAATCGTTTCCCGAGCAGGAAATCATTTTCAAAAAGATAGCCGTCGCTCTTCCCGGAACGCAGCATCTGCACGCCACCGGTGATCGTCCTGTACGCTGCGCACAATGACAGCGCCTGCTGCGTTTGTCTCCCGCTTACCCTGCCCATGCCAATGGAACCTTCCACCTGGAGTTTGTTCGCCAGCGAATCGGTCCGGCCATAAGCAGTGCCGCACAACAGGAGCAAAAAAAATGCAGCAAAATTTTTCACGCAGGAGTTTTAAAATACAATGGGTGCGCCTCGTTGTATTTCCGCAGGTAGAAAAACATCAGCTTCCTCCGTTTTCCCTTCCGCAGCGCCATGAATTCTTTATAGATCGCGTCGTCGCGCTGCAGGATAGGCTCCATTTCTTCGAGCACGAAATCGTGCACGAGACCTGTCTGCATGTCGAGAATATACTGCCGGAGGTTTTCCACGGGCGCTCCGTAATCGGGGCCGTTCATTGTCGGACCTGTCGTTGCGTACGTCGTGTAATACGCGGTGAAATGACAGATGCTCCCGATGACGACAATGCGGTTGAATTCGCCGTTGAAATGAATGAACACGGAATTATTCTCCGAATACCCCCACAGCTTTCCCGGGTTTATCTCCACGAGATGACCGTCCGCATCAAGGTAACGCATCGTTTTTCCGCTGACCACCTGGTGAATGAAATTCAGTTTCGTCGTATCGTAATCCGAAACGATCTTCGATTTGGGGACGGGCCGGTTGTCACGGAACTGCTGGAAGGAAAGATAAATGCCTTCGGTGAAGCTGAAATCGGGAGAATATTTCAGCGAATCCTGCGCGAATATTTTCACGGGCAACAGCAGCAATACCAGGAGAGCGCACATTTTCATCCTGCCAAATATCGGCGGAATAATTTTCCGGGTGAAATGAACGGCCGGGAAGATTTTTAATCACTGTCTCATACCATCCGCACTGTTTATCGTAACTTTAATTGATCAACGCAAGCGTTTTCCCATGAAAAAAATCTTACTGCTTATCCTGCTGCTCCCCTCATTCTGCTTCGCACAGAAAAGCTGGAACATCCCGCTCTCCCTCTACAACAAATCGGTGATGCTCCCGCCCGGTCAGCTTATGGGCGTGCTCGTGGAAGGCAATCCCGTGGAAGTGGCTGAAGCGGCTAAAAAATACGGCGGCGCCCTGCACACGAATTACGGCGACATCTGCTCGGTGGCGATACCCGCCGGCAAGCTTGTCGCTTTTTCCCGCGAGCCCGGCATCATCCGCTTCGGAAACGCTCCGCTGAAAATGCAGCCGCTGAACGACACGATGAAAGTGCAGACGCGCATCACCGACGTGCACAACGGGCTCGCCCCGCTCACGCAACCGTACTTCGGCGACGGCGTCATCATGGGCATGATCGATTCCGGCATAGATTTCAACCACCCCGACTTCAAAGATTCATTGGGCAGAACGCGCATCCTCTACATCTGGGACCAGCGCGATACGACAGGGCCGGGGCCCGCGCCGTGGAATTACGGGACGTTGTGGGACAGCGCGCAGATCAACGCGGGACAATGCACGCACAACGATCTTGCCTATTACGGTCATGGCACGCACGTAACGGGAATTGCCGCAGGCAACGGGCGCTCGACTACTGCACGCGATTACAGCGGGGGCGCTTCGCATTCCGACATCATCATGGTGGCGCTCGATTTTTACGGGATCTATTCTGCCGTTTCCGTTGCGGATGCAGCTGCTTTCATTTATGAAAAAGCGCAGTCGCTTGGCCGTCCCTGCGTGATCAACGCCAGCGTTGGCGATTATGGCGGCTCGCACGACGGGCAGGATCTCATGGCGCTCATGATCGACAGCCTGCTCGACACGCCGGGACGCGCATTCGTGTGCGCCGTCGGGAATGCGGGCAACGAACCGATCCATTTGTCGTACCCGCTTTCGAGCGACACGAACTTCACCTGGTTCGTCAATACGGCGAACGGTTTCCAGCTCCAGCTCTGGGCCGATACGAACAATTTCAACAATGCGCATTTCAATATCGGCTGCACGCGCGAAAGCGACTGGCACGATATCGGCTCGAATGCATTCACTGATATCCAGTCGAACCTCGGTATCTATTCCACCGACACGATAAAAAACTCCGCGCAGCAGCGCATCGCGCTCGTGTATCGCTACGGATCCATACAGGGAAGCGCGTACAGCCAAGAAATTCTCGTGGTGCCGGATTCCTCGAACGGCTATGATTTTTCACTCAACCTCACAGGGTCGGGACTTTTCCATTTGTGGAGCTTCGATTACAAGCCGAATAATTTCCCGACCACCGGGCAGTACCCGAAAATGGTTTATTACAAACAGACCGACACGACGCATACCGTCTGCAGCAGCTTCACCTGCTCGCAGCGGACGATCACCGTCGGTAATTACGTGAACCGGTCGACGTGGATGGACGTAAACAACAACTGGGAAACGGACACGACCGTCACCGCCGGCGCGATCATGTGGAATTCGAGCGTTGGTCCCACGCGCGACGGCAGGCAGAAACCGGACATCACCGCTCCCGGTGCGAACGACATTTCCTGCGCAGTGATCAGCACGCTGCCGGGATTCATTTCGGGTATCCCGCAATACGTCGGTGTGGGCGGATTTCACATCGTGGGCGGAGGCTCTTCCGCTTCATCGCCCGTTGTTGCCGGAAGCGTCGCGCTGTATCTCCAGCTTCACCCGGCGGCGAACTGGCAGGATTGCCACGATGCAGTTGTTTTCTGTGCGAAACAGGACACGTTCACGGGAACCAATCTCCCGGATTATACCTGGGGTTACGGGAAAATGGATGCATTCAGCATGATGACGAACTGCGCGCTGACGACGCAAAGCACGCAGCCGCCGGCGCAAAACGATTTCCTCGTCTTCCCGAATCCCGCAGCACCCGGCCAATCGCTGATGATGACTTTCCCGGCCGTTTCCGTTTCATCGCAGCTGGAAATTTTTTCCGCGGACGGGCAGCTCGTATGGTCGCAGCAGGTGCAGGGCGGTGAAGCCAGCGTGGTTATTCCCGCCGGACTTCTTTCACCCGGCCTTTACCTGGTTCGCCTGTCCGGCGCAGGTTCGCAGCGCACGCAGAAATTAATCGTGAACTGAGCTTCACCGGCGGAATGTCAGCTTACCTTTGCGCCATGGAAAAAATCGTTCGGGTGCTTGGCTGGGCCGGGTTTGCATGCGGCGCGATCACTGCGGTCTTTGCCACGATGCCCGGGCGCTGGGGACTCATCGCGATGTTCATCATGCTTCCCGGCTTCCTGCTTTCGAGCGCATACGTGCTGCTGAGCACGCGTTACCGCATCGAATCGAAATTCTTCAATCCCGGTTACGCGGGCATGATCCTGAGCTCCGTTCCGCTGATGCTCATTATTTATTTCATGCTGACGAAGTGAACACAACCACAGCGAAACCGGCCGTATCCAGCTACATGTCGCTGATCGTTTTCAGCCACACGATCTTCGCGATGCCGTTCGCCGTCATCGGGTTCCTGCTCGCCGTGCACACGCCGGGCGCTTCGTTCTCCTGGATAAAATTCGCGCTCGTCATCCTGTGCATGGTCTTCGCGCGCAGCGCCGCCATGGGATTCAACCGTTACATCGACCGCCACATCGATGCAAAGAACAACCGGACAGCGGCTCGTGAAATTCCCGCCGGTGTCATTTCTCCTGCTTCGGCGCTTGCGTTCGTGATCATCGCTTCGGTGCTGTTCGTTCTTGCAACGTATTTCATCAACACCACCTGCTTTTATCTTTCCCCGGTCGCGCTGCTCGTCGTGCTCGGCTACAGCTACACGAAACGGTTCACCGCTTTGTGCCACGTCATTCTCGGCACCGGGCTTTCACTTGCGCCCATCGGCGCGTGGCTGGCGGTGACGAATTCCTTTGCGCTGCTTCCGCTTCTTTTTTCGTTTTCCGTGATCTTCTGGGTGAGCGGGTTCGACATGATCTACGCGCTGCAGGATGAAGAATTCGACCGCAGCAACCGCCTGCATTCCGTTCCGGCGCTTCTCGGGAAAAAAGGCGCGCTGCGTGTTTCGGAACTATTTCACGTCATTTCCGCTTCGTTCATCTGGTTCGCCGGGTGGTACGCGGGCTTCGGATTTTTTTACTGGACCGGCGCTGCCGTTTATTCCGCGCTGCTCATTTACCAGCACAGCATTGTAAAGCCGGACGACATCAGCCGCGTGAACCGCGCGTTCGGCACAACCAACGGCATCGCGAGCGTGGTGTTCGCGGCGTTTGTCATCCTGCAAATTTATTTCGGCTAAAAAAACATTTATGAACTGCCTCGTCATCGACGACAACGCCCTTTCCCGCACCGCCCTGCGGCAACTCATCTCGCAAACCGATTTCCTCGAGCTGAAAGGCGAATGCGCTGACCCGGTCGAAGCGTTCAATGCGCTGAAGAAAGAGAAGATCGACCTGCTTTTTCTCGACATCGAAATGCCGGGAATGACCGGGCTCGAGTTCGTCCGCCAGCTGGAAACACGGCCGATCATCATCCTCGTCTCGGCAAAAAAAGATTATGCGCTCGAAGCTTTTGAGCTGAACGTGGCGGATTACATTATGAAACCCGTCCAGCTTCCGCGTTTCATGACGGCGGTCGCGCGGGCGAAAGAATTGTTCGACAACCGCGAATCGAAAGTGGAGAAAAGCGAAGACCGTGAATATTTTTTCGTCCGCACGCACAAGCAGCTGTCGAAGATCCGCCTCGATGAAATTCTCTACATCCAGGCGCTCGGCGATTATGTCACCATCCACACGTTCGAGAAAAAGATCACGGTCCACCTGACGTTGCGCGCCATCGAGAACGAGCTTCCGTCGGCGCGTTTTTACAGGCTGCACCGTTCCTTCATCGCCGCGCTCGACCACATCGATTCCATTGAGGAAAACACGGCCTATATCAAAGGAAATCCCGTCCCCATCGGCGAGCCGTACAAATCGACGCTGCTGAAAAAGCTGCACCTGATCTGAGATGCGAATTCTCCGCACAGTACCCTGTTGTTCCGCGATCAGAAGCGCCTGCAATTTTCTGCATTGAAAAACTGAAAAGCGCACAAAAGAATGTCCGCCCGCTTCGACCGGAAATTGAGTTCCGGCGACGATTACGAAACAGGGACAGTGAGGTGGTAAAAGTTAGCGCAGACTAAAAATCCGGGCGAGCTTCCGCAGGAAGTGCGAAACCGCGAATGAAGGTCTCCCCATTCGTCATTAATCCTGAATTCTTTCTCCGGGGATCTCGCGGTAAAAAAATCCTACTCTTTTTTCTGCGCCGCTTTCGCTGCCGCCTTCTTCGCCGTTTTTTTCCGCAGGCGCATGTTCAGCAGCTCGACGAGGAATGCAAATCCCATGGAGCAGTACACGTACGGTTTGGGAACGTGAATATCGAACGCTTCGAGGATGAGCAGGAAGCCGATCATGAGCAGGAACGCAAGCGCCAGCATTTTCACTGTCGGATGACGCTCGATGAAATCGCTCACTTTTTCGGAGAACGCCAGCATGATCATCATGGAAACAACCACCGCCGCGATCATGATCACGACTTCGTTCACAATTCCCACGGCTGTGAGGATCGAATCGAAAGAAAAGACGATATCGATGAACATGATCTGCAGCACGACCGAAAGCACGGAAGACGCTTTGTTCTTTTTTTCCTCTTCCGTATCGCCGGCCATGTCCATTTTCTCATGGATCTCAGACGTCGTCTTCGCGAGAAGAAAAACACCGCCGCAGAAAAGAATGATGTCACGTCCCGTAACGGCCGCCGCCGCTTCGGGGTGCTCGAGGCCCATCGTCCGGAAAAAATCGATCAGTGAATTGAACGTGAACAGCGGCT
This sequence comes from Bacteroidia bacterium, assembly GCA_035760825.1. Lineage (GTDB taxonomy): Bacteria > Bacteroidota > Bacteroidia > Palsa-965 > Palsa-965. The sequence goes on along the minus strand of DASTSF010000578.1, from coordinate 477 downwards.
GCGTGAGACCGATGATCCACGTGATCCCGAAAAGCAGCGCAATGCGCATGACCAGCGCCAGCAGCAGGCCTATCCCGCGCGCGCGCCGGCGCTCTTTTTTGTCTTTTACTTTTCCCGCGATGATCGAAATAAAGATGACGTTGTCGATCCCGAGAACGATCTCCAGCACCGTCAGTGTAAGAAGACTGACCAGTCCGCCGATGGAAAATAAATGAATGAATTGCTGGGAAAAACTCATACGCTTTAGTCGCTCGCGGGAACAAATGTAACGCAAAAACGGGCGTCTAAAGAGACCGGTTCCTGCTGCGGAACCGGGTTTTTCTTATTCCATTCTAATTTTATAGTACTGATTTTCAATAAATTAAAAATTCATACAGTATTTTGTATTGCATAGTACCAACAGATACATATATCTTTGCTTCGTCAAGTTGAGGGTTTAGCATAAACCGATTCGAAAAAAACCGAGAAATGAATATT
>DASTSF010000577.1:0-6714 GCA_035760825.1 Bacteroidia bacterium | reverse complement strand
CGAGGATGCCGAGCAGCAGCGGAATAAGGAAATAACGGTTGTGCGCTTTGTTGTTTTTCTGGGAAGGCGGCAGAAGATCCTGGTTGCCCACGCGTTCATTGTCGACGAACGGAATGCAGGTGAGCATGTTTCCTTCCGCGTCATTTCCATAGCCTGTACGGTCGTTCTGCCGTCCGCAAAAATTCCACATGAAGTAACGCATGTACATCCACCCGCATTGATACGTGATGAAAAAACGCATGTTCTCGCCGAACGTCGGGATGTTCTCCGAAAATGTTTTTCCACCCTTGTCGCTGAATGTCGTCGGCGTTCCCTGCACGTCAGCCCAGGAGGAATATCCTTCGCCGTGACCGGAATCGTACATGCGCGGAAAATACGTGCAGCCTTTCGGATCGTAATTCGGGACGGATGCTTTGCGCGCGTCGCTGACAATGTATTTTCCTTTCGCCGCATCTTTCACGTAAACCGGGTTGCCGTCGAGATACGGCTGCTCCGCATCGAGCGGGGAATTGTAATACTGGCCGTAAAGGATGGGCCAGTCGCCGTACTGCTCACGGTTGAGGTACGAAAGCATGCTGATCGCGTTCGTGGGAGAACCTTCGTTGATCGGCGTTCCGGCCTGCGAGCGGATGACAAGCACGAAAAAGCTGCTGTACCCGATCAGCAGCACGGTGAATGCAATGAGCGTTGTGTTCAGCCAGCGGATCTTTTTTCCGTGCGAAAACGCGATTCCTCCAATGAGCAGCAGGAGGAGCGTACCGAAATAGAAAATGGTTCCGCTGTTGAACGGTAAATGGAGATCATTGACAAAATACAGTTCCGTTTTACCCGCAAGATTGACGATACCGGGAATGATCATATCCTGGACCCCGCCGAGCAGAAGCACGGAGCAGATGCCGGCGAGGGAAAATCCCCACCACGTTATTCTTTTTGTTTTCCGGAAATAACCGATAAACACCATGGCAGGTATCGTCAGCAGGTTGAGCAGGTGCACGCCGACGGAAAGTCCGACCATGTACGCAATGAAAACCAGCCACCGGTCGGAATGCGGATCATCGGCCATGTCTTCCCATTTGAGCATGGCCCAGAAAACGATCGCCGTGAAGAAAGAGGAAAGCGCGTACACTTCACCTTCCTCGGCCGAGAACCAGAAAGAATCCGTGAAGGCATACGACAGCGCACCGATGGCGCCGGCGGCGATGACGAGCCACATTTTACAGGAAGTGTGGTCTTCGTTTTTCCGCAGCATGATTTTCCGTGCAAGGTGCGTGATGGTCCAGAACAGGAAAAGCACGGTGAATGCGCTCGCGGTTGCGGACATGATGTTCACCAGCGGGGCGACGAGCGTTTTATCGCCGAAAGAAAACAGCGAGAAAAATTTTGCGATAAGAAGGAAGAAAGGTGCCCCGGGCGGATGCCCCGTTTCGAGCCCGTTCGCACAGGCAATGTATTCGCTGCAATCCCAGAAGCTGGCTGTAGGCTCGATGCAGCTGCAGAAGACGATCGCGGCGAGGATAAAAACTACCCAGCCTGCGCGGTTATTGAGTTTACGAAAAGTGGAATTCATCCGGAAGTGCCAAAGGTACACGGGGAACACTTTCCTTTTCTTCCGGGAGCTGATTATTATAGAAAAATGCCGGCGGTTGCTGACAATATTCAGAAAACGCTGGACAGGACGGGCCGTTCCTCCTTCCCCGTATGATCATTTTATTACAGCATGCTGATCGCCCACAGCAGTATAACGAAAGCCGCCAGGCCCGCCACTACTGCCGCCAGCAGGTAGATAAGCGCTATCCTGCGCGCCGCTTTGATGATCGCGATATTTTCGTCCACGCAATCGTCCGGATTATCATAGACATTCTGCATGGCGAAAATGGAAAGGATGAGCGTGATGATCGCCAGGAGAATCCCCGCGCCGCCGAGGAATGTCGCCGCAATGGAGGCCCACGCCATGAAATAAACGGTCTGGGCCATCTGGTTGGGCGGGCAGCCTTTATCCTTCATGCTCCTGCGCGCTTCGGAATACCTCATGGGCCGTCCGTCCCCGTCGCCGGGCGGAAGCACTTTATTTTCCATTGAGCGGAAGAACTCACGGAAGGAAGGCGGAGAATTCGTTGAATCATCAACGGTTGTTTTTTTCAGGCTGGTGGAATCCGGGGACGGCTGCAGGGTGTCCTGCGTGGGAACGGGTGCAGCGGCGGTGAAAGTTTTATCATCGTTCGCCTGCTGCACATTTCCTTTTGTTGTTGCCGTTGAATGACGGTCGACATACCAGCCATTCCGGTAAATGCGCTTTTCCATGCTGCACGAAAAAAGCAGCAGGGTCATGACAAGGGCGTACAGGGTTAGCTTTTTCATTTGTATTAAAGTTATCCAAAAACCGTATATGAAAAAGTGGAAATGATAATGGCGAAACCCGTAAGCAAAACAAAATCGTCACTGTAGCATGGCGGTGCCCTGGCTTAAACGGGTCTTGTTTCAAAACTGTCCGGGGAATGATCTTTCGCAACGAGCGGATCGTGCGACCTTCCGGCAATCGGGTTGGATTTTCTTTGGGCGAGCACGTTTTTTTATGGCCTGTTCTTTTGCCGTGAATGCCGCGACCGCAAAGAACCGGGGTTTCTTCCGGAAGCGGGTTGCTGCCCCGGCCTTCTCCCGCAAAACCGTTCCCGGATTTTCACGTAATTTCGAAGCTCATTTTACCTGTATGAAAATCTCTCTGAACTGGCTGAACGATTATTTCCCGTCGGATAAAAGCGCGGAAGAAATTGCGGCCCTGCTCACCGGCTGCGGACTCGAAGTGGAAAGTGTCGAAACGTTTGAGTCGATACCCGGCGGACTGAAAGGTCTCGTCGTGGGAGAAGTGATGGAAAAAACGAAGCACCCGAACGCGGACAAGCTTTCACTGACGAAAGTGGATGTGGGCGGAACGGAGCTGCTCAGCATTGTGTGCGGTGCGTCGAACGTGCAAGCAGGACAGAAAGTGATCGTCGCCACCGTGGGAACCACGGTTCACCCGGTGGAAGGCGAGCCGTTCGAGATTAAGAAATCAAAAATACGCGGCGAGCTTTCGGAAGGAATGATCTGCGCCGAAGACGAGATCGGTCTCGGGTCTTCACACGCCGGCATCATGGTGCTCGATCCTTCCGCAAAAACGGGAACGCCTGCGACGGAATATTTCGGGATAAAAACAGATCACGTCCTCGAGATCGGTCTTACACCGAACCGGGCGGACGCTGCGTCGCACTTCGGTGTGGCGCGCGATCTTTCCGCCGTCGTGCTGGCCGCTGAACTGCTGAAAGATGTTTCTGCTGAACATGTTCTGGCACAGCTCCCGCCGGCGGTTACTTTTGAAGACGGGCTTCCGGTCTCTCCCGTTTCTGTCGACGTAAAAGACACGGAAGCCTGCGTGCGTTATTCAGGCATTTATCTCACCGGTGTCGAAGTGAAAGATTCCCCGGAATGGCTGCAGCAGCGACTGAAAGCGATCGGCGTGCGCCCGGTCAATAACGTTGTCGATGTGACGAACTATGTTCTGCATGAATTGGGCCAGCCGCTGCACGCATTCGACGCGGAAAGGATCAGCGGAAACAAGATCGTCGTGCGCAAGGCGAATGAAGGAGAAAAGTTCGTCACGCTCGACGGAACGGAACGGAAACTTTCCGCGAACGATCTCATGATCTGCGATGCCGGAAAACCCATGTGCATGGCAGGTGTTTTCGGCGGACTCGATTCCGGCGTGACGGAAAAAACGAAAACGATCTTTCTCGAGAGCGCATGCTTCAATCCCGTTCACGTGCGTAAAACGTCGAAACGTCATTCGCTCAAAACAGATTCTTCTTTCCGTTTCGAACGCGGAACAGATCCGGAAATGACGATGTTCGCCCTGCAGCGCGCGGCGTATCTTCTTGAGGAAGTCGCCGGCGCATCGGTTGCGGCAGAAGCGGTGGACATTTACCCGGTGAAGGTCGAGCCGAAACAGGTGGCGTTCACGTACGCGAAATGTGAAACGCTCATCGGGAAACGGATTGAGCACGCGATCGTGCGGAAGATACTTCTTGCGTTGGGCATGGAAATTATTTCCGAAGGGAAAGATGCATTGCTGCTGTCCGTTCCCCCGTTCAAGGTGGATGTGACGCGCGATGCGGATGTCGTGGAGGAAGTGCTGCGCGTGTACGGTTACAACAACATCGGCTTCCCGGATTTTCTCCGCGCTTCGCTTTCGTACTCCCCGAAACCGGATGCGGAAAAGGTGAATGATGCCATTGCTGACCTGCTTGCGGCAAACGGTTTCCGTGAGATGCTCAACAACTCGCTGACGAAAGCAGCGTATTACGACCTGCTCGAAGGGAACAACGCTTCATCGAACGTGGCGCTGCTCAACCCGCTCAGCTCCGACCTCGGCATCATGCGCCGGTCGCTGCTGTTCGGCGGACTCGAAACGATCGCGTACAACCGTAACCGGAAAAGCGAAGACCTGCGCCTTTTTGAATTCGGAAAAACATACCTGAAAAAACAGGATGTTCCCGAAGGAAAATGGCCGTACGTCGAGCTGCAGCGCCTTGCGCTGTTTATCACCGGGCGGAAAGAACCCGAAAGTTGGAACACGAAAAAAAATCCTGTCGATTTTACCGACCTGAAAAAAAGCGTGCGGATGATCGCCGACCGTCTCGGCCTGGACAATATGAAATTTTCGAAGACGGAGTCTCCTGAATTTTCAGAAGCGATGGCCCTGGCAGTTCGTAAAAAAGAAGTGGCGCGTTTCGGGAAAGTGAAGCAGGATATCTGCAAAGCATTCGACATCGACGCAGCCGTCTGGTTCGCGGACATCGATCGTGATGCGATCCTTTCGCTTCTGTCCGCGGCGAAGCCTGTGCGTTTTTCAGAGATCCCGAAATTCCCTTCCGTGCGCCGCGATCTTGCGCTGGTGCTCGACAAGAAGATCACCTACGGAGAGATCGAAGACATCGCCTGGCAGACGGAGAAGAACCTGCTGCGCGAAGTGAATCTTTTCGATGTGTACGAAGGCGACAAGATCGATGCAGGCAAAAAATCCTGCGCGGTCAGCTTTATCCTGCAGGATGAAAAAGCCACGCTTACCGATCAGCAGGTCGAAAAAGTGATGGAGAAACTGGTGAAAGTGTATTCCGAAAAGCTCGGCGCGGTGATACGCAGCTGATCACTTTCCATAATTTACATTCTTGTTGAAATGCGTCGCCTTCAGGGTAACGGTGCATTTTCCTTCCGCGGTTTTCTTTCCGTTCTGCGTGATCGTCGCTGTTCCTTTCCACGGCGCAATGCGTAATCCCCGGATGAAATAAATGGTTCCTGATCCGTGGAATTCGCTGAAGCGCGGTTCATCGGGCAATGAATCGAGCGACGCTTCAATGTCGACAGGACTCATGGGTCCGCCGAAGCTCAGCATTCCTTTCTGATCGCGTGTCGGCGCGTCGAAGTTTTCCGTTTTCAATTTCGTTTTTCCGTACTGAAGGTAATCGTCAAAGCCGTAGTTCACGTTATAGAAGAACGGGTATTTCATGCTGTCATTGATGCACAGCTCGATCTCGAAGAACGGGGGACCATATTCCGGATGCGAGATGTAATCGAAGAAAGCCTGCCGGTCGAGATCTTCGGGTTCCCATACGTTGAAATACGCCCGGCAGCTTTTTCCATCTGCATTAACAGAATCCACGTACCCGTCGATCTCCAGCGGGCGCACCTCGTTCTCCTCGTACGTCAGGCGGAGACCGCTTCCCCAGAAATAGATCGAAGGTTTATTGGTGAAATCGACGAGGTTCAGACCATCCTGCGTGCATTCGGTGCTGACCTTGTCGCCGGAATGATACGTATAGCTGATGTGAAAATGCACGGGCGTTTTTTCCTGCTGCATCGTTCCGTAATTCATGAATGAAAGATTTCCGTCGATCGAGCCATCGTATTTGTGCTCGTGAATGAATTGCCTGAGCTGCACCAGGGAAACCGCATCGGGATCCACGTCGTAGGAATTGTAATCGTAAAAGCCGTGGAGGGAGATCAGCCCGGTTTCGAGACTGTCGGAAAATCCCGCCCATTCGAGCTGGTTCTTTTCATTGATGAAAGCGATAAAGCGCGTGTTCTTCTCCATGAAAACGCGGCCGTATGCCTTCCCCGCTTTCACCACCGCCTGCGTTTCGTGTCCCTTGAGCACGCTTTCCACGGCGAGCTTGTATTCCGTATGATCGAGATTGTCGCTGATGAAATGCGCAATGAAAATGGACTTGCTTTTGGCGATCATCTCGTCGAAATCGATCTCCATCGGGTGCGCGGAAAGAATTCCAGCGGTAAAACAAAATGTAACGAGTGCAAAAAAACGGCGCATGATGTGAAGATGGGATTCGGAAAGGATTTCCATAAAATTAGGGGAAACAGGGGGAATGGTGTTGGCCTGCAAATGTGCATGCCTGTTTTTCTGAGGGATTTTTATAATTATGAATTTGTCCCTGATGCGATATTCCAGTCCTGTTTCCGGCGGAAAAACAGGTTGCCGGTGATAAGATCCGGCCAGGTCGACAGGTTTTTTTCAGTATAAGACGAAGAATAAACACTCCTGAGATCGGCATTAAAAAAAGCACCTGCCGGCACGCATTTCCCGGCCCGTTGTCAGGAGATCAGGGAGTATACTTTTTGAAAATACTCGTTGCGATATGTCCGCCAAAACCAAAGGTGTTGCTCATG
>DASTSF010000576.1:0-3987 GCA_035760825.1 Bacteroidia bacterium | reverse complement strand
ATGATCGGGTTATTCGCAGAAAGCTTGGCTGCTTTTTCGAATTCCGCTTTTGCGTCCTGGAGCTTGTTCTGCATAAGGAGGATGCAGCCAACGTTGTTGGATGTGCGCCAGTCGGTAGGATACATTCTTTCAGCCGACTTATAGAAGTTGAGCTTCTCGTTCATGTCGGTGGTCAGCGTAGCTGCATAAAGAATTTCTTCAATGGAAAGGCTGTCCGGCGTGGTGCGTGCAAGCTTCAGGATCTGGTCGTCGGTACGGTTGTGCTTGATCGCGTTAACGGTAACGACAGAACGGCGGAGCTGGGGAAGGATGTCTTTCGCAAGCTCAACATACGTTGCAGACATGTTCTTGATCTCCTGCTCACGCTTCTCTCCGTCAGGATATTTGGAAAGAACGCTGAGGATGATCTGTTTGTCGGCGATATTCGATTTTGAAACGAGGTCCTGGAAACCGTCCCAGTCTTCCGCGGTAACCTGCTTCTGGTAGAAATCGTCTTTCGTTGCAGGATCATAACCCGTTTTCTTGTCTTTGTAGATCGTCTGCAGGTCCTTCTTCGTTTTGTCGAAACGGTTGTCTGCGAGCTTCGCGTTCATGTCGGTTTCACCGTCAGGAGAAGCGTAGGAAGAAATACCGATGTTCTTGATCTCCATGTTGGGATCCGTGCGGTGAGCGGCCATGAAATCATTGACCGGCTTCATATCATCACCCTTCGCGTCCTTTTTCGGGATATACGTGGTAGAGCTGATCACGAAGTGCGTTTCACCCACGGCCGTAACGGGAACTGTTTTCACGAACGCATCTTTTCCGATGATCGGCTTGTCGTCGTTTTTCATCAGGCGCGGCGTGATCTTGGTTCCATGACCAACCACGCGTCCCGGGATATCTTTGGTTTTGTTCTTGACCTGGCCGGTTGCATTTACTTTCAGATCGGCATCCAGCATGTCTGAAGTGTACGCTACTTTATCCGTGTAGGTGTAGGATCCACCCGTTTTGTAAGCGATACGCGTACCGGTTCCCTGGGCTTTTTCGCCGAGAAGCGTTACAGATTTGAATTTGTGATCTCCGCACTGCGGCGTTACGGTGAGCACGCACTTTTTCGCGAAATACTTCGGCGGATAATTGACGGTGATCGTTACAGCAACACTGTCCCCGTGCATTTCAAGCGGATTGGGTGTAACCGTATACTTGACCGCTGATTCTTTCTTGACCATTTTGCCGAGACCGCTGCAGGAAGCAAGGCTCATCACAGCAAAAACGGCAAGGCCTAAAACTGGAAGGTGGATTTTTTTCATGATCAGATCAGGATTTTCCTTTTGTTTGGTACGGCGCAAAATTATAAAAATTCCCCAAAAACGAAAGGAATGTTTTCAAATCGTCATTGTTAGAATTTACTAAGTCTCAGGCTGTTTCAGGGATCGAGATGAAGCCCGGGTTTCCATGCCTTTCCCAGCTTTTTCAGCACATCGGCCGTAAGGGCTTCCGGGCCGAGATCTTCACTCATCCAGATAACGGGAATTGTTTTTTCGCCGGAAAGGTAATCGCGGTACTTTGCCGCGATCTTCCCGAGGTAGTCCGCCTGTATGTTCTTTTCAAAATCCCTTCCCCTCGAAGAAATATTCCGCACGAGCTTTTCCACCGGCCGGTGCAGGTAAAACAGGATGTCCGGCGGACGCAGCTGCCCGCTCAGCAGGTTGTAAATCCGCTCGAAAAGCCGCAGCTCCTCCCCTTTCAGGTTGATCCGCGCAAACACGATCGATTTTTCCCACGCATAATCGGATACGATCACCCCGGTTTCATCTTCCAGATCGCGTACCTGCCGGAAACGGTCCTCGAGAAAAGATAGCTCTGCCGGCAATGCATGCCTGGCGGGGTCTTCATAGAACGGAACAAGGAAAGGGTTGTCGCCGAACTTTTCGGGAACGAACGTCCCGCCGAGCCGCCCGGCCAGCATTTTCGCGAGCGTGGATTTTCCCGCGCCGATGTTCCCTTCTATGGCAATGTACCGGTAGTCCATTGCTCACACACAGTATGAAACTATATTCACATCCAGCCTGTCGGCGCAGGCTTTCACCAGCCCGGCGATTGTTTTTCCGTAAACCGGGTGCACGGCGTCCGGCGCTATCTCGGCCAGGGGCACGAGGACGAATTTCCGGAGGTGCATTTCCGGGTGCGGCACTTTTACTTTCTCATCGTTCACCACCACATCACGGAAGAGCACAAGATCGATGTCGATGATGCGAGGTCCCCATTTTTCCATGCGGACACGCCCGCACTCCTTTTCGGTGCGCAATAATTCCTCCATCAGCTCTTGCGGACCGAGCTCCGTTTCAATTTCGATGACCGTATTTATAAAATCCGGCTGATCCGCTTTTCCCCAGGGTTTTGTCAGGTAAAGCGATGCTTTCCGCCTGACCTTCACGGAAGGTATTTCCGCTATCCTGCGGATCGCCTCCCCGATATTCAGCGCCGGCTCCCCGACATTCGAGCCGAGGGAAAGAAAAACGCCGCTTTTCGTGGTATTCATCCCGCGAATTTATCCAAAGTCCCCGGCTTGCTCAACACGATAGGTTTCCTTTTCCTAACTTGCCGCAAATCCATTCCCTGACCGCTCATGAAAACCACCTGTTACTTCATCATTTCTTTCTTTTCATTCCTCGCCGCAAACCTGCAGGCGCAGACCTACACGCAGACCACCGTGGTCACCGGCATGTCCTATCCTGTCGCTTTCGCGATAGCGCCCGACGGGCGTTTCTTCTGCACGCAGAAAGGCGGCAATTCCGACCCGGCCGTCAATGCGCAGATCAAAGTGTACAACAGCACCGGCACTTACCTCGGTGTTTTCTACGACCTCACGGATTCCGTCGACGCGGACTTCGAACGCGGGCTGCTCGGCATCGAGCTCGATCCGAACTTTACGACCAATCACTGGCTTTATGTGTACTATGTTCACCTCTGGAACAGTGACGAGCGCATACGCATCGTGCGCTTCACGGAAAACAACAACGTGGGGACGAACCCGCGCATCATTTTCGATTTCAACGTGCCCGACAATCTTCCCGGCAACCACTTCGGGGGAAATCTTCATTTCAATCATACGGACACGACGCATCTCTATTTCACCATCGGCGATTTCGCCATCAACCAGACGGTGCCAGCGCAGAATTACGGGCAGGATACAACTGTTCCGTTCGGGAAAACGAACCGCATTTTCAAATACCCGGTGAATTACAACCCTGCCAGCAACTGGAGCGCGAATATTCCCACGGATAATCCGTTCTACGACGACGGCGATCCGACCACCGGCGCCTGCGACCTCATCTGGTCGTATGGTCACCGCAACCCGTTCGATTTCTGCTTCAGTCCCATCACAGACACCATGTATGTTTCGGAGAACGGCCTCAACACGTGGGATGAAGTGAACGTCATTCACAGGGGAGGAAATTACGGGTGGGCGTATTGCGAAGGCGATTACCTCAACAGCTCCACGACATCTCCGTGCAACAACCCGGCGTACATCAACCCGATCACAGAATGGGGTGCACCGCTCGGGGGCATAACAGGAATTGTTTACTACACCGGGCCGGTGATGCCGGAATTCGACGATCACCTGCTCGTAGCGGATAATGATTACGGACGCGTGTTTGACATTACGCTCGGAAATTCGCCGGCTTTTGATATGGCCACAAGCAACGTGCTGTGGATGGACATGACGACAAGCGGCGGACTTACCACGCTGCGCGAAGGAAGCGACGGCTGCATCTACGCGATGAAAGGCGGCTATACGACGAACGGGCAGATCTACCGCGTATGTCCGCAGGGGCTGGGAACGGAAGATTTCGAAAATCCTGTTTTCGGATTGCAGCAGAATGCACCGAACCCTTTCTCGGAAAGCACCGTGATCAAATACAACATGAAGCAGGCGGCGCAGGCGAAGATCGTCATCTATGATATTTTCGGGCGTGAAGTGGCCGTGCTGGCGGACGGCAT
>DASTSF010000575.1:0-3431 GCA_035760825.1 Bacteroidia bacterium | reverse complement strand
ATAAGCTCGCGCACGGCGGTAAAGACTTTTTCGCGGATGTCGTCAAAAGGAATTTCACGGATGAGCTTCGGGTCGGGTTTGATGCCGCGCTCCTTCAGCGCATCCATGTAGCCGCGGGCACGGTCGTTGATCGTACTCAGGAACGAAGGAGAAATACGCAGCATCGCGATCTTTTTGTAGCCGACGTTCAGCAGCTGCATCGTCGCTTCGAATCCGCCCTTGTAATTATCCACACCCACGTAGTCGATCTTCAGTCCATTAATGGAACGATCGATGAGCACGAGCGGGTAACCCGATTTTTTCAGCTCGCGGAAATATTCCGGGTCATGCTGCGACGTTGAAATAATAAGTCCGTTCACGCCCTGCTCTTCGAGCAGCATCTGCACCAGCCTTTTCTCACGCGTTTCATTTTCATCGGTGCTGCACACCATCATGTAATAGCCGTGCTTTTCCGCCTCCGCCTCCACCGCTCTCGATATGCGCGAATAGAACGGGTTACCGATATCGGAAACGATGAGACCGAGCAGGTTGGATTTACCGGTACGCAATCCGCGGGCAATAAGGTTCGGGCGGTAATTCATCTTCTTCGCCATGGCCTGCACTTTCTTCTGCGTCTCCGGGTTGATCCCGTAGGCATCTCCTTTGCCGTTCATCACAAATGAAACAAGCGTTTTCGAAAGGTTAAGGGCTTTGGCAAGATCGTTCAGTGAAACCTTCTTCATTCTGCAGTTTTTAAAGTATGTACATCTAAATCGTTCAGAATAAATAAGGTGAAAAATATAAAATTATCGGCAATAAAGGTGAATGATTTCGCCGGCGATGAAATCATTTATTCTGCAGCAACTATTCCGTTCATCTTATTTTAATGAAAGACCGTCCCCCCTGTTCCCGGACGTTTTTTTCTATATTGTATAAATTTGTCATCCAAAACCAATTCTCATGAAGAAACTGCTACTTCCCTTTTTCCTTTTCTCCGCCACTGCCGTCTCCGCGCAGATCACGGTCACCACCAATGATGTCGGCCCGATATACAACCAGTTCTACAATGCCGTCGACACGGTTCCCCCGAATATTTCCCCGGGCACGCCCGGTCCTTCGCAGACCTGGAACTACAGCACGCTGACGAGCGAATACACGGACACGCTGACGTTCACACTGCCGTGGTTTACTTCCTACGGTTCTTCTTTCCCGTCCTCGAACACTTCCGTGGCTACGCGCAGCATGGGAACCGACAGCTGGACGTACCTCACGAACACGAGCTCGTCGCTGCAGATCAACGGCGAAGCGGCCGATCCGCTGGGAACCGGCACCATGGCGATCCCTTTTTCCGATCCGGAAAAGATGCTGGACTTTTCTTCCACCTATGGCTCCGCCTACACGGACACTGCAAAAGCGTACACCCAGTTTTACTATGGCCAGGATCCCGGCATCGGGCAGACTGTTGATTCCGTGCGCGTTCATATCTGGGTGAAAAAAACTTCTGACATCGATGCATGGGGATCGCTTACCGATCCCACTTCGACGTACGATGTGCTTCGCCAGAATGTACTGCGTGTCGAATACGACACGATCGACGCGTACATCCAGCTTTTCGGCGGATGGATACCCGATGCGATCGACCAGATGGATTCCAACCGCGTTTATACTTTCTGGGCTAACGCGGTCGGCTACCCGGTTGTTCAGCTCACCGATCACCAGGATCTCGATTCGATCACCAAAACGGAATACCTCCTCGGTTCCGCCATGGTGGGAATGGGTGAGCAGATGCGCAACGAACACATGTATGCATTCCCCAACCCGGCGAACGACAACATCACATTCAATACCCAGGGCGCGGGTGCGGCGACGATCGTCATCTATAACTCAACCGGGCAGCTGGTTCAATCCATGAACGTGCTCAGCGACAAAACGGTGCTGAACGTTTCAGGATATGATGCGGGCGTTTATTTCTACCAGGCGAAAGATGCTTCGGGCAATACGCTTTCCAACGGGAAGTTCGCCGTTACACATTGATTTTTCAACTGAAGCTATCTTACGGCCGGAAAATTTCCGGCCGTTTCTTTTTTCGGGCAGTTCGGCATTATCTTTAAAATAAAAAAGTGGAGAAAATCACGGAATCGGAATCGCGTTACGATCACCTGGAAAAGATGAGCACGGAAGAGATCCTTACGTCGATCAACCGGGAAGACCGGACGGTTCCCGAAGCTGTCGGAAAGATCATCCCGGATATCGGGAAGCTGGTCGACGTTGTCGCGGAAAAGATGAAGAACGGCGGACGTCTTTTTTACCTCGGCGCCGGCACGAGCGGACGTCTTGGTATCGTGGATGCATCGGAATGCCCGCCCACGTTCGGCGTCCCGCACGGGCTCGTAGTCGGGATCATTGCAGGCGGCGACAGCGCGATACGCAGGGCGGTGGAATTTGCAGAAGACGATACGGAACAGGGATGGAAAGATCTGCAGGAGCACGTCATCGGGAAAGAGGACGTGGTGATCGGCATCGCCGCTTCGGGTACGACACCTTACGTGGTGGGCGCGCTGAAAAAATGCAACGCGGAAGGCATCATCACCGGCTGCATCACCTGTAATCCCGGCTCACCGGCAGCGATGGAAGCCAAACATCCGCTCGTCGCCGTGGTGGGACCCGAATTCGTTACCGGCAGCACGCGCATGAAATCCGGCACTGCGCAAAAGCTGATCCTGAACATGCTCTCCACCGGCGTGATGATAAAGCTCGGCCGCGTGAAAGGAAACCGGATGGTCGACATGCAGCTGAGCAACAACAAGCTGATCGACCGCGGAACAAAAATGGTGATGGAAGCCACCGGGCTCAGCTACGAAAAAGCGAACGACCTGCTGAAGAAACACGGCAGCGTGAGAAAAGCCATCGGGAATAAATAATGTGAGAACCCGTCAACGAGCATTCCGATGCACACCATCGAACCTTTTTTCAACTGGCGCCACCTCTACACTTCGGAAGAGGATGAACGTTCACCGTTCTTCGAACGCGAGTACAGCGAATTCGAATTCACGAACACGATCTACAACTACCTCATCCACCCGCAATGGGATGATTTCGGATCGTCGACGCTGTACATCAAAATACTTTTCGTGGATTACGAGAACAGCTCCTGCGTGATCGAGCTCATCGGTGAATGGAACGATGCGCTGTACAACGACATCATGATCCTGAAACGCGACATCATCGAAGAGCTGCAGCGGTACGGCATCAACCGTTTCATTCTCCTCGGCGAGAACGTGCTGAATTTTCATTATTCCGATGAAAGCTATTATGAAGAATGGTTTTCAGAAATTGATGACGGGTGGATCGCTTTCGTCAATTTCCGTCCGCACGTGCTGCATGAGATGAAGCGGGCCCGCCTCGACTGGTACGTGAACTGGGGCGGAGAGCTGGACGATCTTCCCTGGCGG
>DASTSF010000574.1:0-2399 GCA_035760825.1 Bacteroidia bacterium | reverse complement strand
GCCGAATTTTTCTTTCAGGCGCGAAAGAACGGTGTCGTGAAGGGATTGAACTTGTTCTGCAGTTGCCACAGCCATTTTTAGTCGGGAGTCTTTTGTTCGGAGATTGGTGTTTTATTTCTCTCGTTTTAATGTCCAGAAAAGCCAGTTGCCGCCGGAAGTGCAGGACGCCACGTCCCATCCTTCACCGCCCATTTCATTGAGAAGCGCAACAAGCTCGCTGTAGCTGCCGGGAGAATTGCGTTCCCGGTTGCCCGGAAGGTTGACGCGGAAATTTCCGCTGTCCCACAGCCATTCGATCGTTGCGTATTCCCAGTTCCTGCTCATCCGCGCAAAAATTATTCGATTCCGTATTTGTTGAGCATGGCTTTGTATTCGTCGGAATCCCTGCGGCGGAGCGATTCGTTCTCAACCAGCTTCTGGATCTGCAGGATGCCGTCGAGCACCTGTTCCGGGCGCGGGGGACAGCCGGGAATGTATACGTCCACGGGGATGATGCGGTCGATTCCCTGCAGTACGCTGTAGGTATCGAAAATGCCGCCGCTCGAAGCGCATGCGCCCATGGCAAGCACCCAGCGCGGCTCTGCCATCTGCTCATACACGTGCTTGAGCACCGGCCCCATTTTCTTCGCGATCGTTCCCATCACCATCAGCAGGTCGGCCTGGCGCGGCGAGAAACTGAGTCGTTCTGCGCCGAAACGGCCGAGGTCGTATGTGGAGGCCATCGTGGCCATGAATTCGATCCCGCAGCAGGAGGTTGCGAAAGGAAGGGGCCAGATGGAATTCTTGCGGGCAAGGCCAACGGCTTTTTCAAGCGAAGTAGCAAAGAACCCGGGACCTTCCATCCCAAGCGGAGATTTTGCGATCTCGAGCTTTGTCCTTGCGTTATCAGTTGCGTTCATGACGAGACGGATTATTGCTGATTAATCTTCCCACTTCAGGGCGCCTTTGCTGAGGATGTAATAGAATCCGATCACAAAAAGAAGCACGAAGGAGATCATTTCCAGGAGACCGGTGATGCCAAGTCCCTGCGGCCCGCGGAAATTCACGGCCCACGGGTACATGAAGATCACTTCCACATCGAAAAGCACGAAAAGAATGGCGACGAGAAAATATTTTACGGAAAAAGGAATGCGCGCATTGCCCTGGATCTCGATACCGCATTCGAACGTTTCGAGCTTTTTGGAGGTCTTTCTTCTGGGGCCGAGAATGTGTGTCAGCACGAGTGTTGTGCCGACGAATCCACCGGCAACGATGAGTGTGAAAACGATAGGGAGATAATCAATTGCGCTTCCGTTCATGACTCTGTTTTTGGTTTGCTTTCTCTGTATTCTGAAAGGCGAAAATCATCTGTTTTCCGTACCTGGAAGGGCGTCGAAGAACGGGGTTAAAAATAGGGAAATATCTGAATGAAATACCGCGTTTTGGGTATTAATCGCCGGGTGTACAGATTCTGAAGATGAAGTGATGAATCGGGACGAAAACTTACCGGAAATCGGAAAGGGATGCGCAGGTGAAATCCGGGTTACCCGGAAGATTTTCGCCTGTTCCGATAAAAACCGCTTTCATCCCGGCGTTCCGCGCGAACACCATATCGCTCGCAGAATCACCGATCATGACCGACCGTGAAAAATCGATCGAGGGAAAATCTTTTTTCGCCTGCCCGGCCATTCCCGTTCCCGGTTTACGCATCGGTGAATTTTCCGATTCCAGGTGCGGCGCAAAATATACCGCATCGATCCTTCCGCCGGCTTTTTCTATTTCCGAAACCATGTGCGCATGAATGGAGGCGAGATCTTCTTCCGTGTAAATTCCCTTGCCGATCCCCTGCTGGTTGGTCACCACGATGATCTTCCCGAAAATCCCCGAAAGCCTTGCGATCGCCTCTTTCGCGCCGGGAAGAAACCCGAACTCGCCGACGTGCTTTACATAATCGCCGGGAAACCGCACGTTGATCACGCCGTCCCGGTCGAGGAACAGCGTCCAGCTTTTATCGATCTTCCATTGAGAAACGAGCGACACGGTCAGAACACGATGATGCGGCGGATCGTTTCCTTTCCGCCGTCGGTGAGACGAATGACATAAGAGCCGGAGCCCGCGGAACGGATATCGATGTGCCGGCTGTATGTTCCGGAAAACTGCTGCAGATCTTCGGAATAAACAGTTTTTCCGTCGACGCTGAAAATATCGAGGCGGTAATCGGAAATGCCGGGTGTCGTAAAGCTCAGGTCGAATTCACCACTGTTCGGGTTGGGATAAATTCCGAAGGAAAGATCTCCGTTCTCCTCGATCCCGTCCACCAGCACTGCCGGGGACATTCCCGAAGAGCATCCCTGGTAAGTAAATGCCTCGACCGAATAATTTCCCGCCTGCGTCGCATTGTAATACTGCAGCGTTGCGCC
>DASTSF010000573.1:0-13367 GCA_035760825.1 Bacteroidia bacterium | reverse complement strand
TGAAATCATTGCTATAAATATTGAATCAATTCATTCATTTATTTATTTCGCATCAAGCGCAATATTCAGCTTGAGCACATTCACTTTTTCAGGCCCGAGAAATCCGAGCAGTGGGCCTTGTTTTGTTTTATCAATGAGTGCATACAAATCCTGCTCACTCATATTCCTGATTTTTGCAATGCGCGGGACCTGGCATTTTGCGGCCTGGATAGAAATATCCGGGTCGAGTCCGCTGCCTGATGCAGTAACAAGATCAACCGGGATTTCATTTTTATTCACATCAGGATTATGCACCATGAACGTGTCGATGCGCGCCTGCACCTGTGCGAGATAATCAGGATTCGTCGGGCCTTTGTTGGATCCGCCGGAACCAGCAGCATTGTAATCGACTGCAGAAGGACGGCTCCAGAAATAATCGTCACGGTCAAACTTCTGCCCGATGTTTTCGTAGCCCACTACTTTTCCGTTCACGCTCACCGTTACACCCCCTCCGCCGCCGGGAGCTGCCTTTGCAATTCCCGCTACCAGAAGCGGGTACAAACACGAACAGATCACGATAAGAACCAGCGTGAGTTTTAATGATGGTAATAAATACGGTTTCATTTTTTTATTTTTTTCAATTAATTAAAAGAATATTCCAACGAACAGGTCGATGAGTTTTATTCCGACGAATGGAATAATCACTCCGCCGAGCCCGTAGATGAGAAGATTTCTCCGCAGCAATGCGCTTGCGCCGATCGGTTTGTATTTCACTCCTTTCAGCGCGAGCGGAATTAAAATCGGGATGATGATCGCGTTGAAGATCACTGCCGAAAGGATCGCACTTTCCGGGCTGTGCAGGTTCATGATGTTCATTCCCTGCAATGCAGGAATAGAAGCGATGAACAAGGCAGGAACGATCGCAAAATATTTTGCCACGTCGTTGGCAATGGAAAATGTCGTCAGCGTTCCGCGCGTGATGAGCAACTGCTTGCCGATCTCCACCACTTCAATGAGTTTGGTCGGATCGTTATCCAGGTCCACCATGTTGCCGGCTTCCTTCGCCGCCTGCGTTCCGCTGTTCATGGCAACGCCAACGTCGGCCTGTGCGAGCGCAGGCGCATCATTGGTTCCGTCGCCCATCATCGCAACAAGTTTTCCTTTCGCCTGTTCCTTCTTGATGTAGTTCATTTTATCTTCCGGCTTTGCTTCGGCAATAAAATCATCTACACCTGCTTTCTCAGCGATAAATTTTGCAGTGAGCGGATTGTCTCCTGTCACCATCACCGTCTTCACGCCCATTTTGCGGAGGCGTTCGAAGCGCTCGCGGATGCCGGGTTTGATGATGTCCTGCAGTTCGATCACGCCGAGCACTTTATTGTTTTCGGCGACTACCAGCGGTGTCCCCCCGTTCGAAGCGATCTCACTGACTTTTTTCTGCGTTTCATCCGGAAATGCATTCCCTGCTTTCTTCGCGAAATTTGCGATCGCGTCTGACGCGCCTTTGCGGACGACGATACCGTTCTTCAGCTCGATGCCGCTGCTTCTCGTTTCAGCCGTAAACTGGATAAACTTCGCGTCTCTCATCAGCGATTCATCTGCATGTGTTTTTGCGCCGAGGCTTTTCGCCAGCTCGATGATCGATTTTCCCTCCGGCGTTTCGTCGGCCAGCGACGCCAGGACGCAGTCGCCCATAAATTTTTCCCCGCTGATCCCCGGAGCCGGGTGAAAACTCGTCGCTTTCCGGTTTCCAATGGTGATTGTTCCCGTTTTGTCAAGCAGCAGCACATCCACATCACCTGCGGTTTCCACCGCTTTGCCTGATTTCGTGATAACGTTTGCCTGCAGCGCACGGTCCATGCCCGCAATTCCGATCGCAGAAAGCAATCCGCCAATTGTTGTCGGGATCAGGCAAACAAAAAGTGAAATGAATGCCGCGATGGTGATCGGCGTTTGTGCGTAATCCGCAAATGGTTTAAGCGTTACACACACAATAATGAAGACGAGCGTGAATGCAGCGAGCAGGATGGTCAGCGCGATTTCATTCGGCGTTTTCTGCCTCGAAGCGCCTTCCACGAGGGCGATCATTTTATCCAGGAAGGATTCGCCGGGTTCAACGGTGACTTTTACCTTGACCTGGTCTGACAACACTTTCGTGCCGCCGGTCACGCTCGATTTATCTCCGCCCGCTTCGCGGATCACGGGCGCTGATTCGCCGGTAATCGCCGATTCGTCGATCGTCGCGATGCCTTCGATGATCTCGCCGTCGAGCGGGATGATATCGCCTGCCTCGCACAGGAAGACATCGCCTTTTTTCAGTTGCGAAGAACTTACTTTCTGCACTTCATTCACATACAGTTCGCCAAGCGGAACAATGAGTTTCGCAGGCGTTTCTTCACGCGTTTTGCGCAGCGATTCTGCCTGTGCTTTTCCGCGCGCCTCTGCAATTGCTTCGGCAAAATTTGCGAAAAGTACAGTAAGGAGAAGTATCGAAAAGATCAGCCAGTTGTATGTGGGGCTGCCCTGCGATTTTTCTCCTGTCATCACCCAGATGCAGATCGCAAGCATGATCGCAGTTCCGATCTCTACGGTAAACATGACAGGATTCTTCACCATGAATTTCGGATGAAGTTTCACGAACGATTGTTTCAGCGCTTGCAGCACCAGCTTCCTTTCGAAAAGCTTCATGGCCTTTGCCTGTTTTCTGACTGAACTCATAACTTTATTTTTTAATGCTGTTTACTTATTAGTGATGCAATGAGAAATATTCGGCGAGCGGACCAAGTGTCAGTGCCGGCAGAAATGCAAGCGCAGCTACGATCATGATGACAGCGAATGTCATCAGTCCGAATGTTGCCGTATCGGTGTGCAGCGTGCCGGCAGATTGTGGTATGAATTTTTTCTTCGCCAGCATTCCGGCAATCGCAACCGGCCCGATGATAGGCAGGAATCGCGCCAGCAACATGACAAGTCCGCAGGCGATGTTCCAGAACGGTGTGTTATCACCCAGGCCTTCAAAACCACTGCCGTTGTTCGCGGAAGATGAAGTGAATTCATAAAGCATTTCACTGAAACCGTGGTATCCCGGATTGTTGAGCCACCCCGAATATTTAGCCGGGTCATTGGCGTACAGGTGGCTTGAAATCGCTGTTCCGGTAAGAATGAGCAGCGGATGAAGCAATGCAATGATCATCGCGATCTTCATTTCCTTCGCTTCGATTTTTTTACCGAGCAATTCCGGAGTTCTACCCACCATCAACCCGCTGATGAAAACCGCAAGAATGATGAAGATGAAATAATTCAGGAATCCAACGCCAACGCCACCGTAGAAACTGTTGACCATCATGCCCAGCATCGTGAACATGCCCGTTACCGGGGTCATGCTGTCGTGCATGGCATTCACCGAACCATTGGAGGTTACAGTAGTATTGATTGCCCAATACGCCGAAGCAGCCGGACCTAATCGCACTTCTTTTCCTTCCATGCTTCCCGTACTTTGTAAAACGTGCATGTGATCCATCGCGTGATTGCCGTGCATTTCCACGATCACCGAAGGAATAAGAAAGCAGAGGAAACCCGCTGTCATTACAGCGAAGATCGTAAGCGCAAGTTTTTTTCTTCGCATGATGTATCCGAAAGCAAAGACCATCGCAATCGGAATAAGTATGATGCTGATGTTCTCGACAATGTTGGAGAAGTAAGTTGGATTTTCCAGCGGATGCGCAGAGTTTGGCCCGTAGTATCCTCCGCCGTTTGTACCAATCTGTTTTATCGCAACCATTGCAGCAACGGGTCCGCGGCTGACCTGCGTGGAATCTCCCTGCAGCGTTACAACCGGATCTTTTCCCAGCAGCGTCATTGGTGTTCCGCTGAAAAGAAGCATGATGGCGACAACGAACGCGATCGGGAGAAATATGCGCGTTGTGGATTTCACGAGCAGGTTGTAAAAATTTCCGAGCCCCGGATTCTGCTTTTCACGCAGCGCAAAAAACACTACCGCACATATCGCTGTTCCGGTTGCAGCGCTGATGAATTGCCACAACATGAGCGTCAGCTGGCCGAGATAGGAAAGGCCTGTTTCGCCGGAATAGTGCTGAAGATTTGTATTCGTTACAAAACTCACGGAAGTGTTGAACGCCAGGTCGGCGCTCATCGAGGGATTATGATCGGGATTGAGCGGGAGCCACGACATGTTCATCAGCACAAGCATGGAAAGCAGGAACCATACAAAATTGATGGTGAGCATTGCTTTCAGGTGCTGTTTCCAGTTCATTTCCTGCGAAGGATTGATCCCCGAAATGCGGAAGATGAATCGCTCAGCAGGATTCATGAAATCCGTCCAGACTTTTTCCCCACTGAACACTTTGCCGATATATTTCCCCAAAGGGATCGCGAGCAGAAGCGTCACTGCGTACATGAAAATTATTCCGATGATTTCGGTATTCATAGTAATGATTGTTAGAATTTTTCAGGTTTGATAAGGACGTAAACGAGATAGACGAATACGCCGAGTCCGATAATAAAAAGGGCTGTCATCATAGCGCTTTGGTTTTTTAGATGTTGTCGAAAAAATCGACCGATTTGTAAAACAGCCAGAAACAAAATCCGGCGCTTAGAAAAAGAAGAGCGGTGAGCATGGTTTCAGATTTTTGGTAAAGGTTGTCGTTGAATGAGTGTCATGATATGTTTCTGATCAATGAGGAATCTGACAAGGGTCAATTCCTGTTTTTTTTCGGCAGGCGGGATGCGATAGCGAGGACGAAAGGAACCAGGTAACTGCCTGCAAGCAGAAGTATCTCTATCGTGTTTTTCATGTTCTTCAGGTTTTGAATTGAACGGAAACAATTTCTTCGGTCCGGATGATTATTCCGAAATTTTCCCTGTTGCCCGCAGCGCCTGAAAAATCCGTGAACTCTTTTTCCGTTACGAAGTGCCAGCGGTCTGGAGGATTTTCACCGTCGTCGATGTCGTCGTGGTAGTAACCCGCGAACATTCCGTCGTGAACCGACCCGTCTGCCAGCGTTAACCGTACAGTCCTTCCACCGGTATGGTAATAGTTCCGGAGAATTAATTCTGAAATCTGCTTCTTGTCCATTGCCATTGGTTTTATGGTCGACAGGAAGCCATTGCCAAAATCTGTTCCCTTGCTGTGGCGGACAGGCAATCACCTGTCAGCGAATCATTTCTGTAACCAACGGCGGTGCCGGTAAATAAAAAACCCTTCCGTTTTGGAAGGGTGCTTTTTCAAAATGGGGTGGCTTCAGATCGTTGTGACCTTTGACAGATCGACCCCGACGCCTTTGAGCGCAGCGTAGGTCAGTTTGTCCATTTTTGCCCCGTCAAAGGAGATTGTTTTGAGCGTCTTGTAATACCTGTTGGTCAGCGCAAATGATGGACGGAAAGAAACGTTTTTAAGCGTCGCGCCCTTAAAAGAAGCATTTTTCAGGTCCGCGTTGTCGAACCTGACGCCTGTAAAAGTCTGTCCGTCGAGGCATAATCCGCTCAGGTCGGAAGATTTGAAATCCACGCCGCTGAACGTGCAGTTTTCAAAAATCGTTTTTTTCAGGTCGGTCGTAGTCAGCTTTACGTCTACCAGTTTTGTATTACGGAATGTTGCCCCGCTCAAATCGGAACTGCTGAATTCGGTGCGGACAAGAATCGTTTCGTTGAATCCTGCATTTGTAAGATCAAGCGCGACGAAGGAGCAATCCGTCAGGTTCGTCCTCCCGAAATCAGCATCATGCAGATCGCTGCCCGTAAATGAGCTGCCCGTCAGATCGGCGCCTGAAAAATCCGAACCGTGCAAATCACTTCCGATGAATTTTCTTTTTTGCGCGCTTACGCCCGTGAAGTCCGTCTCCGCCAGCGCGCTTCCGTTGAAGTTCGTCAGCAACCGTCTTTCTGCTGAAGGACTATCGCTGCCGTTTACTGTTTGTGTGGTGTCATCAGCGCCTGCATGGCCCGTTTCTGCCTCGATCGATTGAGAGCTGTCTGAAAAGTAATTCAGGTCAACGCCCAGGATTTTCGCCAGCTTGCCGATTGTAACAATGTCCGGAACAGATTCTCCGCGTTCCCATTTTCCCACCGCCTGCGGACTGATAAACAGCTTTTCGGCTAATTGCGCCTGGGAGAGGTTCGTTTTTTTTCGTGCTCTGGCGATTTTGTCGCCAATTACAATAGCTTCCATCGTTTTTTTTTTTTTATTTTTTTGACCTTACAAAGGTAGATGGGCTCGTTCCGGGTGTCAATAAAAGTGCCGCTCCTCTTAGTGGTAATGCCGCTACTTATGGTTGTTTCCCGGCAACCGGCAGTTGTATTCTTCTGAATCCAGGGAAAAAGCTTCCGGATGTCAGGCCGGGCACGGTTAATAAAGCTTGTACTCTTCAATTTTCCGGTAAAGTGTCGTCAAACCAATCCCGAGCATTTCCGCCGCTTTGGTTTTGTTGCCGTTGGTCCGGCGCAGCACCTGCAGGATGTGTTTTTTCTCGCAGGTAGCGAGTGTGAAATCATCCGCATCCTCCGCATTCGTAAACTGTTCCGGCAGCAATTCCGTCGTCAGCATTTCATCCTGGCAGAGGATTACGGCGCGCTCGATAATGTTTTTCAGTTCCCGGATGTTTCCTTTCCAGTCGTGCTTTTTCAGCCTGCCGAGAAATTCAGCATCCATTCCTTTGACTCTCTTCCCGACACGCGAAGCATAATGATTCAGGAAGTGCCGCGCTATAGGTTCAATATCTTCCGGCCGGTTTTTCAGCGCCGGCACTGAGATCACGAAAGAGGATAGCCGGAAATAAAGATCAGCCCTGAAGCTGCCGGCTTCGCCTTCATTTTTCAGGTTCCGGTTTGTTGCGGCAATGATCCGCACATTCACTTTCACCGGTTTCGTATCACCCACGCGCATGAATGTCTGCGTTTCCAGGACGCGGAGCAATTTCGCCTGCAATTCCAGGCTCATTTCCCCGATCTCGTCGAGAAAGAGCGTGCCCTGGTCGGCTTCCTGGAACAGGCCTTTCTTATCATAGGCAGCGCCGGTAAAAGCGCCCTTCTTATGCCCGAATAATTCGCTTTCGAGCAGATCTTTCGGGAACGCGCTGCAGTTGACGGCAACAAAAGACTGCATGCTTCGCGGGCTCGCAGAATGGATCGACTGTGCAAAAAGTTCTTTACCCACGCCGGTTTCCCCTTCGAGAAGAACGGTGGAATCGGTGGGCGCGACCTTTTCGGCGAGGCGAACCGCTTCCCGGATGACCATCGACGTGCCGAGTATGTTCTCGAAGCGGAATTTTTCCCCGATCCTGTTTTCAAGGTTCTCGATGCGGCGCTGCAGCAACACTTTTTCCTTTACCCGGCTCACGGAAGGGATGAGCTTGTCGTTGTCGTCGCCCTTTACAAGATAATCGAACGCGCCGAGCTGCATGGCTTTGATCCCGTCGCGGATCGTTCCGTAGGCCGTCATCACGATCACTTCGGTTCCGGGATACCCGGCTTTCAGTTTTTCAAGAAAGGAAATTCCGTTTTCATCGGGAAGACGGACGTCGAGCAGCACCAGGGACGTATGCGGATGTGTTTTCAGGTATTCCCACCCTTTCCCCGCATTTTCCGCCTGTGAAACTGGATAACCTTCCAGTTCCAGCATCCGCGCCAGCAGGCTGCGCAGCTTCGGTTCATCATCGATAATGAGAATGGAAAAATTACCCATAGAGCGGGCAAAGGTAGCGCAAAGGATTTTCACCTTCGTTTCCCGACCCAAAGTTCCTTGCTGCCGCAAACCATCCTTCAATTGCCTCGTTTCACCCGGTTCGTTTCGCCCTTCAGCTATAAAATGAATTTTAAAACAGATAATTCCTTAAAATTGGAACTCTTTCACCAACCGGAATTTCAGTATGAAAAAATTACTTACTGCCGCCGCATTGTTCTTTGCCGTTGCGGCCGGCGCTCAATTCGTCGGGAACGGTTCTTTCACCGGCGCGAAACGCACGTATCTCGACGACGGCGCCTGGGTTCCGCGCGAGCATAACGTGGATTTCATTCACATGACATTGGATGTTTCGTTCGATGTCCACGCGGGACTCGTCAAAGGAAAAGTCATCCACCGTTTCACCCCGCTGCAGAAAGCGGTCGATTCCATCTGGGTGGACGGCCCGGGAATACGCATCCTTGAAGCATCTGTAAATGGAAAACAGGTGACCTACCGCACGCTCGACCAGGGCACGTGGATAAAAATGCCGAAAACGCTGACGTGGAACGAGACCGACAGCATGACGCTCGTGTACGAAGCGAACCCGCGCCACGGGTTGTATTTCGTGGGCTGGAACGATCCCGCCGGCATCTGCCGCAAGCAGGTGTGGAGCCAGGGACAGGGCATCGACAACCGCAACTGGATCCCGTTCTACGACGAGATGAACGACAAGATCACGACCGACATGTTCGTCACATTCGACAGCCAGTACAAAGTGTTGTCGAACGGCGATAAGGTTGAAGAGAAAGACAACAAGGACGGAACGAAACGCTGGCATTACCGCCTGTCGAAACCGTACGCGCCGTATCTCGTCATGCTCGGCATCGGCATTTACGACATCAAGGAAACGAAATCGAAATCGGGAGTGCCCATGCATCTCTATTATTATCCCGACTGGAAAGACCGCGTCGACGTGACGTACCAGTACAGCGAGCAGATGATCGATTTTTATGAATCGGAGATCGGCGTGAAATATCCCTGGCCTTCCTATTCGCAGATCCCCGTGCAGGAATTCATGTACGGCGCGATGGAAAATGTGACGGCAACGGTGTACGGCGATTTTCTTTTCGTCGACGACCGCAGCAACTGGGACCGCGGTTACGTGGGCGTGAATGCGCACGAGCTCGCGCACCAGTGGTTCGGCGATTACGTTACGGCGAAAAGCGATGCACATCACTGGCTGCAGGAAAGCTTCGCCACGTATTACGACCAGCTCTTCGAACGCAGCATCTGGGGCGACGATCATTTCAACTGGCAGCGCCGCGAAGCTGAAAACGCCGCGCTCGATGAAGGAAAGAAAAATGACCTTCCGATCGCGCACAGCCAGGCCGGGAGCGCACGTCATTACCCGAAAGGCGCATTCGTGCTGAACATGCTGAAATATGTCGTCGGCAGCCGCGAAGCATACAACCGCGGCATCAAGTATTACCTCGATCATCATGCGTACAGCAACGTTACGTCCGATGATCTGCTCAACGGCTTCAACGAATCGCTCGGCCTTTCGCTCAACTGGTTCTGGGAAGAATGGGTGTACCACGGCGGCGAGCCTTCCTACGATGTGGATGCGAACGACCTTACGGATAATATTTCCGGCAGGCATTTCACGCGTTTCAACGTGAAGCAGGTGCAGCAGCGAAGCGATGTGGTCGGACTTTTCAGAATGCCGATCTGGTTCGAAGTGCATTACGCCGACGGCACGAGCGATCGCGTGCAGCAGTGGATCGAAAAGGAAACGGAGATCGTTGACATTCCCAATCCTTCCGGCAAGAAAATTTCTTACGTGCTGTTCGATCCGAACAACGAAGTGCTGAAAACGGTTTCGTTCAAAAAATCATTCGACTGGCTGAAGAACCAGGCCCTGAACGCACCGAACATGCTCGACCGTTACGATGCATTGGTCGCCCTGCGCGATTACCCGCTGGAGCAGAAACGCGAAGTGCTGAAACAGGTGTACGCGAAAGAAACGTTCCAGGCAACGAAAGGCGAGATCGTCGCGCAATTGATCAACGACACGAATCCCGACAGCCGCAGCATCATTCGTTCCGCCATCAATGACAAAGACGTGCTGATGCATAGGAATGTCATCAACAACACAACTATGGTCGCCGCCGATATGGAAGGCGATTACGAAAAGCTGCTGAGCTCGCCCTCGTATGAAGTGGTGATGAGCACGCTCGATAAACTTTCCGGGCTGTTCCCGGATAAAGCCGCGAAATACCTCGACATGACGAAAGGCGTCATCGGGACTTCCGGCCGCAACGTGGAAGTGAAATGGCTCGAGATCAATGCGAGGACCACGGGCGACAAAGCGTCCATCGATCGCCTTGTTGCGCTTACGAACATGTCGTACGAATTCCGCACGCGCGTGAATGCCGCGCAGGCGCTCAAACGGCTCGACTATTTCGACGAATCGCTGATGAAAAATCTCGTCGACGCTTCATTCAGCGCAAACACGCGCCTGGCGAATCCCTGCGACGAAGTGCTGCTGTATTTTTATAACCAGGATAAAAACCGCAAGACCATCCGTGATTACGCCATCGGGCAGACATGGAAAGACTGGCAGAAAAACATCCTCGACGGATTGCTGAACTGATAAAAAGCAGGCGTCATAAAAGAACCGGCCGGGAACTGATCTCCCGGCCGGTTTTTTTATGTATGGATATGTTTGCCTAATTCTTAATGAAGCGCTGCGAAGAGAATGCTCCGTTATCTCCGTTTTCGATCTGCAGGAAATAAATTCCTTTGTCGAATGAACTGATGTCGATACGATTTCCGTCGAGACGGCTGCTGACCAGGATCCTTCCGCTAATGTCGACGATCCGGTATTGTTTCCCGTTAAGGCTGTAATCTGTTTTGATCCGGATCTCATTTTCCGCAGGATTGGGGAAGAGGCTCCATGATTGTTGCGACGATTCACGTATTCCGGTAGGACCAACGACATTCACGTAGAAAGGAACGCTTGCGGAAGAATAAGCCATGCGGTAAACGGCGATGTTCTGGCAAACCGAATCCGTGCAGCCGGCGTTGTCGTGGATGACGAGACAAATGCTGTACGTTCCCGAAACCGTGTACGTATGCGATGGATATTGAATCGTATCGAACGTGTTATCGCCCCAGTACCACGTGCAGGAAATCGGCTGCGCACCGACACTCTGGTTGACGACCCACGCGGTATTCGGCACCAGCGAATCGTAATACGAATAAAAGCTTCCCTGGCAGCTGGCGTTGTTGCCCCACACGGAAACCGTGTCGCAATAGGTTCCGCTGCATCCCGAAAGCGAGTCCCATACGGACAGGCAAACGTTGTACACGCCCGTGTACGCATAGGTGTGCGAAGTGTTCGGTCCGTAACCGCCGGAATTATCCCCGAACGACCAGCCCCACATGGGTTGCGTGAGGATCGTCGAGCCGGAGAAATCGACGACGTTCGGCTGGCTTTGCGTGTGTGTGAACGAAGGTATGCACGATGAATAATACGGCACCGTATCGAGTGTGAGCGTATCGCACACCTGGCAATTGTTGGCGTCGGTAACGCAGACGGAATAAAAACCCGGGTTCAGGTTGCTGATCATCGGTGTGACAGCCCCGGTACTCCATAAGTAAGTGAACGGCGCAGTGCCGTTGTTCGAGCCGGCGTAAAGCGCTCCGTCGGCGCAGGTGGAGCAGGTCGGGTGCTGGCTGATGCCGATCCACGAAGACAAATTGCAGAAAACAGTTCCCGTCACTGTTATCGTATCGGTGAATTGTGTCTGCCAGCTGCTGCTGATCGAGTCGGTTACAATGAGTGTGACGATGTAATTGCCCGGAGCGGAATAGAAGTGTACAGGGTTGCCGCCGAAACCGGAGCTCATGTCACCGAAGGCCCACTGCCGCATCGGTACGCCGCAGTTTCCGGTGGAAGCGTCGGTAAATGTGATCGTGTTGTTCGCCGTCTGGGTCCACGTGAAGAAAGCGGTGCACTGGGCGGATGCGTTTTTCGGGAAAAACGACCCGAGCAGGGCGATAATGAAAACGGAGTGGGTAATATTTTTCATGGGATCATGGATTGAGAATACCGCCGGATGTTTTTCCGTGAATTGCAGGATAAAGATACCCCGGATATTTTCCTGCTGCCATCTTTATTCCTGTCGCCCTTACGCGTTCAAACGGCTGAAGGAGCCTTTCAGGTCCTTTTTCCATGCGCATGGCTTGGCACCGGTGGCTCACGTTCGGAATGAAACCAGCGTTTTCCGGGCCTTCGCGGCAAAAGATAATGAGCACCAAAAATAATAAGGTACGATTTTTCACAGGGGAAATTCCAATTGGCCCACTTACCGCGCAGGTATCAGCCCGGCCAACTTCCCCTTATTTATTACTTTTGTCCTTCGGCATTTGTTGAGCCGTTTCCGCTTATGGATTTGAAAAACAGGCAGGTACTCGTTACCGGGGCCGATGGGTTTATCGGCAGTCACCTCGTTGAAAAACTGCTGGATGAAGGATGCCGCGTGCGCGCGTTCGTGTGCTACAACTCGTTCAATTCCTGGGGCTGGCTCGATACGTTTCCGAAAGAGCTTCTTTCTCGTATCGAAATTTTTTCCGGCGACATCCGCGACCCGAATGGTGTGCGCACCGCGATGAAGAACGTTGAAGTAGTGTTTCACCTCGCCGCGCTCATCGCCATTCCGTACAGCTACCATTCTCCCGACAGCTACGTCGATACGAACATAAAAGGCACGCTGAACATCCTGCAGGCGGCGCGTGACTGCGGCGTGAAAAAAATTCTTTCCACATCCACTTCGGAAGTGTACGGAACGGCAATGTATGTTCCGATCGATGAAAAACATCCGAAGCAGGGACAGTCGCCGTATTCAGCCACGAAGATCGGTGCCGATCACATCGCCGAATCATTCTACCGCAGCTTCGATCTGCCGGTGACGATCGTCCGCCCGTTCAATACGTTCGGTCCGCGCCAGTCGGCCCGTGCCGTCATTCCCACGATCATCACGCAGCTGCTGGCCGGGATGAAGGAAATAAAGCTCGGCGCCATCCACCCCACGCGCGACCTGCTCTTCGTGAAAGACACGGCGGCCGGCTTTGCCGCCATCGCGAAATGCGACAACGTTGCGGGTGAAGAGATCAACCTCTGTACGCAGCAGGAGATTTCCATCGGCGATCTGGCGCAGAAGCTCATTTCAAAGATCAATCCCGCAGCGAAAATCGTCACGGACGACGTTCGTCTTCGCCCGGAAAAAAGCGAAGTGGAACGGTTGCTCGGCAGCAATGAAAAAATAAAAAGACTGACAGGCTGGTCGCCGGAAAATTCATTCGACGCAGCTCTCGGCCAGACGATAGAATGGTTCCGCAGTCCGGAAAACCTCGCACGATACAAAGCAGATATTTACAATGTTTAAGGAGACGGTAGATTTTATCCGCGCGCATTACGGAACGGACAAGTTCATCCCGCTGCATGAGCCGCGGTTCGCCGGGAAAGAAAAAGAATACCTCATCGACTGCATCGATTCCACCTTCGTTTCCTCCGTGGGAGAATATGTTGACCGCTTTGAAAAAACGATGGCGGAATACACGGGCGCGAAATACGCAGTGGCCGCTACCAACGGAACGCTGGGTCTTCACATGGCGCTGATCGTTGCCGGTGTGAAGCGCGGCGATG
>DASTSF010000572.1:0-6072 GCA_035760825.1 Bacteroidia bacterium | reverse complement strand
ACGATCGTTTATTCACCTTCCGGTGCTCCCATCATACAGACGGTATTCGAAGACGGTGTTCAGCACGGCCTGCGCCGCGAATTCTACGATTCAGGCAAGCCTTTCATTGAAACGCATTACGCCTATGACGTGAAGGACGGGACCTGCAATGCGTGGTGGGAAAATGGCAATAAGCGTTGGGAAGAAAACTATTACGACGGCGAGCTGCACGGCGATCAGAATTATTATTACGAGAACGGGCAGCTTTCCCGCACCGGTAAATGGGAAGACGGCTACCTCAACGGCGAATTAAAAATTTATGCCGATGACGGCGCCCTTGCCATGATCCGTTATTACCGGTACGGAACGTTCATCGGGTATTCGTATCTCGGAAAAGATGGCAGCAAGGTCGAGATGGAAAAGCTGGAGGATGCATCCGGAAAATTCACGACGTATTTCCAGAACGGGAACAAGGCGGTCAGCGGAAAGTATGAATACGGAAAGCTTGACGGAAAGTATTTCATGTATTATTCCGATGGACAGGTGGAGCGCGAGGAGAATTACGACTACGGCGACCTGAAGGGCGTGCAGAAATACTATTATCACAACGGGAACGTGAAGAAGGAACTGAATTATTACGGCGATGTGCTCGACGGTGTCCAGAAGTATTACGATGAGAACGGAAAGCTCGAGCATACCGAAGTGTATGCGCTCGATACGCGGTGGGGCACGTGGAAGTATTACGATGCGGACGGGAACGTGAAGTCGACGAAGACCTACTACAACGGGGAGATCATTGCGCAGTACACCGCACCTGCTCCTGCGCCGTCGCCGGCTGCCAACACACCCAAACCGAAAGGAAAAGGGAAATAAAAAAAGAAGCGGGCAGAGCGCCCGCTTTTTTTATCTGAGGAAAAGGTCGATGCCTTCCACCTGGTCGGGATGTATCACCTGCACGAGGTCCTGCGAAAAGGAATCCAGCCATGCCCCGATGCTGCGGTTCGGAACATATTTCACACCTTCGTCGAATGCATTCTCCCTGTTCACGTCATTCAGCAGCAGCCCGGTTTCCCGGCGGCCGTTCTTCAGGAAGATCTGTGCAATTTCTCCGTTACTCATAATTCTTGGTTTTAGTTCATACAAAAATCCGGAGACAGTTTTAAGCCACCGTTAAGCGGATATAAAGGGAATCTGATCAAATGCTGCCAGATAGGCATGAAAACCCACCGTGGCATCCCTATTGATCCGCATATACGACGTGAAAAAAAATAATCATACCGTCCTGCTCAGGGAGCTTTTCCCGTTCACCTTCGTCGTATTGCTCTGGATCATTCAACTGGTACAGGCGTTCCTGCAGACGTCGTGGGCGGATTATTCCCTTTATCCGCGGAGCGTGCACGGGCTCATCGGCATCTTCACCGCGCCGCTGCTGCATGCAAATTTCGGTCACCTGACGGGCAACACGATCCCGCTGCTTTTTCTCGGCTACCTGCTTTTCAATTCCTACCGCGAGATTGCCGGGAAAATTTTCCTGATGATCTATTTCCTGACCGGCATACTCGACTGGTTCCTTGCACGGAGCGCATTCCATCTCGGGGCCAGCGGGGTCGTTTACGGACTGGCCACATTCCTTTTTTTCAGCGGGCTCATCCGGAAAAATCCTCCGCTCATGGTCATCTCGCTGCTGGTCGTTTTCCTGTACGGAAGCCTCGTGTGGGGCGTGTTCCCGATCGACCCGCAGGTATCGTGGGAATCGCATCTCTACGGGGCGCTCACCGGCGCGATACTTTCCGTGGTTTACCGCAGGGAAGGTCCGCAGCCGAAAAAGTATTTCGAGGATGAAAAAGAGGAAGAAGAAAACGGGCTGCCGGAAAATTTCAATCCCGGCGTACAGCATCACGGAACACATAACCCGCAGATGACGCAGGAAGCGGAACCATTCATCCCTGCTGACCCGCTTTTCCCGCGGGTGATCATCCGGTATGATTACACTGAAAAGAAGAAGGGAGAGGGGAATGAAAAAAAGGAAGAGGACGAAAAGTGAAAGGGGCCGTCGTGAAAGGCGCGCCCGTGCTGAAGAACGGCGGGAAGAAACTCCATTTTACGCCATTTGTATTCGTAGTTTTGCGCGATGAATATTCTTTCTGTTGAAAATATATCCCGCAGCTATGGCGACCGTGTGCTGTTCCGTGACATTTCCTTCGGTCTTTCGGACGGGGAAAAAGTGGCGCTCGTGGCGAGGAACGGTGCAGGCAAAACGACGTTGCTCAACATCCTCGCCGGGAAGGACCAGCCGGACAGCGGGCGGGTTTCCGTACGGAAAGACATCACCATCGGGTTTTTGAAGCAGGATCCGCAGTTTGCTCCCGGGCACACGGTGATCGAAGCGGCACTCGGTGGCGACAATGAGATTTCCAGCGTGGTGCGTGAATACGAGCTTGTGTCCGAGAAGGCCGCAGCCGATCCGTCCGTTCATCGCCGGCTCGACGAGCTGATCGCGAAAATGGACAGCCTCGAAGCGTGGGATCACGAAACGAAAGTGAAGGCGCTGTTGTCCCGTCTCGGTTTTACGCAGCTCTCGCAAACGGCGGAATCGCTTTCCGGCGGGCAGAAAAAAAGACTGGCGCTTGCCCAGCAGCTTATCGCTTCCCCGCAGCTGCTCATCCTTGACGAACCGACAAACCACCTCGATCTCGACATGATCGAGTGGCTCGAGAATTACCTCATCTCGAAAGACATTACGCTGCTGCTCGTGACGCACGACAGGTATTTCCTCGACCGTGTCTGCGACCGCATCATCGAGATCGACAACGGGAAGCTGTTTTCCTACGAAGGAGATTACAGCTATTTCGTGGAAAAAAAGTCCGAACGGGAAGAAGCGGAATCCGGTGCGCTGGATAAGGCGCGCAACCTTTACCGTCGCGAGCTTGCCTGGGTGCGTAAAATGCCGAAAGCGCGGGGAACAAAAGCGAAGGCGCGTAAAGATGCGTTCAGGACCGTTGCCGAAAAGGCGAAAGGACGAAAGCCGGAAGAAGAGCTGAAGCTGGAAGTGAAGATGACACGTCTCGGCGGGAAGATCCTCGAGCTCATCCGCATTTCGAAAAATTTCGGCGCGAAGATCATCCTGAAAAGCTTCGATTACACGTTCCGGAAAGGAGAGAAGGTGGGGATCATCGGGAAGAACGGCAGCGGGAAATCGACGTTCCTCAACATCCTGCTCGGTCTTGAAAAATACGACGCCGGGAAAATACAAACCGGTGAAACGGTCGTGTTCGGCTATTATTCGCAGGACGGCATGATCACGCGGGAAGACAAGCGGGTGATCGAAGTGGTAAAGGAGATCGCCGACGTGTTCCCGCTCGCCGACGGAAGCAATCTTTCCGCATCGCAGATGCTGCAGCGTTTCCTTTTTCCCGTGAACACGCATTACAATTACGTTTCCGCGCTCAGCGGGGGAGAACGGCGGAGACTGTACCTGCTTACTGTGCTGATGAAGAACCCGAACTTCCTCGTGCTGGACGAGCCGACGAACGATCTCGACATACTTACGCTCAGCGTGCTCGAGGATTTCCTTTCTGATTTCCCGGGCTGCGTGATCGTTGTTTCCCACGACCGTTATTTCATGGACCGCCTCGTGGATCACTTATTCGTGTTCGAAGGCGATGGCGTCGTAAATGATTTTCCGGGGAATTATTCCCAGTGGAGAGAAAGGCAGGACGAAGCAAAGCCGGAAAAGAAAAATGCGGATGTTGCTCCCGCCGAAGAGAAAAAAACGGCGGCCAATAATTCGTCACAGGGAAAACGGAAACCTTCTTTCAAGGAAAAGTTCGAATTCGATAACCTCGAAAAAGAGATCCCTTCGCTCGAAAAAGAAAAATCAGAGATCACGCAAAAGCTTTCCACCGTTTCCGACCACGTCGAGCTGCAGAAGCTGTCCACGCGTTTTTCAGATATCGAAGCGGAGCTGGATCAGAAAACGCTGCGCTGGATGGAGCTGGCGGAGATCATGGAAGCGTAAAAAACAGGCCGGCGCAGATCCTGCGCCGGCTCTCCCCATTGTCCTGCATAGTGAGGTAAAGGAAAAAGGATGCGGTTCTATTTTCCTCCGTTGGCTTTCAAGTCTGCAAGACAATTATCATCGAACACCGGAATGTTGCCGCCCGTGAGATTGGAGAGGATATCGGTTGTTTCCGTCGTGTAATACATCAGGCAATTGTGGTCGTCGCAATGGTGCGGATGCGCCGCATCGAGGTGAGCGCTCACCATGGGTGTGCCGTTATCGACCAGCCCGAGCAGGTGACCGAACTCGTGTTCACACACCGTAGCTTCGAGAACGTAGCGGGAAGGTTCCCCGAGACCGTTGGAATAATCTTCCACTGTTTTTTCGAAAATGGCCATGGAGGTGGTGCCATAAGCGAGACCGAGCACCTGGTAATTGCCGGAACTTTCAGCGTACGGCGCATCCGCAAAAAAGACAAATACCGCCAGTTTTTTGCCTTTCGTGTAATGATCGCGCACGCTTTTGTCAAGCCGCTTCAGGTCGTCCGTTGTGAAAGAAGACAACCGCGGCGAAGCGATCTCGTGGTAAGCGATCTGTATCCCTTCCGGTTTGTTGAGCCTTGCGCTCAGCATGTCCATCACCGCATTCAGCGCTTCGTTGGTCGGCTGATGTCCCGTCACATAACAGACTTCCACGGTAAGACTTTTATAATCGTCCCCCGAAAGAAAATCGTGGGGCGTGATCGCCCGGGGGCCGCTGCTGATCTCGTCTTTCTTGCAGGCGCTGAAAGCTATTCCGGCCATCAGCGCAATGAAAATAAATCGTGCTTTCATCGTCGTGAATTTTTGAACGCGTTGAACTTCTGCCACGATCAAAAATACGCTCCCGGGCCGGCGCCGGTTTTTTGTTTTCGACGCATCGCAGGACTCATTCTACGCTTTGCAGAAAAAACGCGTGCGCTAAAAAAAAGAAAAGGCCGCCACCGGCGACCTTCCTTATTTCCAGGTTGACTTCAGCGCGTCACTGCGCATCGGAATATTTCCGTTCACCGGTTTGAACGCCTTTATCATCCCACATTTTCCATGTACCGGTCTTCTGGTCGTCGGTGTAATGCATTTCCATGCGCTTGTTCCCGGCATCGTCCCACACGATCCATTGCCCGTCTTTTTTACCCATCTTATAATTAGCTTCCGTTGTTTTGACGCCTGCGTCATTCCAGCTTTCCCACATCCCGTCGCGCAAGCCATCCACAAAATTCCCGGATTCTTTTTTATTCCCGCTTTCGAAGTAGTAAACAGCAGTTCCGTTTGCTTTCCCGTTGTTTACGGCAACGTCGCATTTCTTCGCACCGTTTGTAAAAAACTGCGTGAACTGCCCGGAAAAAAGTTTCCCGTCAGCCGTATAGTACATCCCGTTCTTAAAACTGACTTCCTGCGCATGAAGGGCGAATACGCCTGCACAGAGAAGAAGAATCATCATAACCCGTTTCATACCCGTTGTTTTTTAGAATGAACACTTTATCTACAATTACAAAATTCGTGACACAGGTTTCATTTGGCTAATGATACGGTAACGTTAACTTTACAATGAATGCAAATAATTGGAAGCCAGTGTGATAAAGTATTACGGGAATGTAAAATTTAATATTGGGAAAAGGAATCAGCGCTGCTGCATTTCCACGGTAATGGATTGCTGCCCGGTTGTTTTCGAAGTGACGACCGAAGTTTCATCATAGGTGATGAAGTGGAATTCGAGCTCATAGGAACCCGCAGGAAGATCGGAAATGAAAAAGTTCCCGTCGAAATCGGAATACGTGGTGATGTTCGTCCCTTTTACATGAACCTCAACACCGGCAAGGGTTTGATGCGTGTCTTTGTCCGTGACTTTTCCGTTAATAAATGCCGCGCCGTCTCCGGGATTGGCAAAAGTAATTGCCGGCAAAAAAAGTAAAATAAAGAGGTAGATCGCTGCTTTTTTCATGGGTGAATGAACCCGGCAAAAATAGTCCCGGAAGGCGGTGGACCCTGTTTGAAAAAAATTACGGTAATATGAAGGATTTGTAAATCCGGAATGTCTCCTTGTGGATTTTTCAT
>DASTSF010000571.1:0-2107 GCA_035760825.1 Bacteroidia bacterium | reverse complement strand
CGTACCTCGGACTGATGTATTATTTCGTTCCGAAAGCGGCGAACCGGCCGGTTTATTCGTACCGGCTTTCCATCATTCACTTCTGGGCGCTGATCTTTATTTACATCTGGGCCGGTCCGCACCACCTGCTTTACACATCGCTTCCCGACTGGGCGCAATCGCTGGGAACCGTATTTTCCATTATGCTCATCGCGCCGTCCTGGGGCGGGATGATCAACGGACTCCTGACACTTCGCGGTGCATGGGATAAAGTGCGCGAAGATGTCGTTCTGAAATTCCTGGTGGTCGCCGTTACCGCTTATGGCATGGCGACGTTCGAAGGCCCGATGCTTTCGCTGAAGAACGTGAATGCGATCAGCCACTTTACCGACTGGACGATTGCGCACGTGCACGTGGGAGCGCTTGGCTGGAATGGTTTCCTCACGTTCGGTATTTTATACTGGCTCATCCCGCGCATGTTCCGTACGCAGCTGTATTCACGCAAGCTGGCGAACACGCATTTCTGGCTCGGCACGCTGGGCATTCTTTTCTATGCTGTTCCCATGTACTGGGCAGGATTTACGCAAAGCCTGATGTGGAAAGAGTTCAATCCGGACGGAACGCTGGCGAATAAATTCCTGGATACGGTCACGCACCTTGCGCCTATGTACGCGATGCGCTCACTCGGCGGCGTGCTTTACCTCAGCGGCGTGATCATCATGACGTACAACATTATCAAAACCGTAAAAGCAGGATCCTTCGTGGCGAACGAAGAAGCGGAAGCCCCGGCGCTGGCGAAGAATTATGTTATTCACGGAAAAGAACACTGGCACCGCTGGATCGAACGCCGTCCTGTGCAGATGCTGATCCTCGCGCTCGTGCTTGTTGCAGTCGGCGGCATCATCGAATTCATTCCTACGTTCCTTGTGAAATCAAATGTTCCCACGATCGCAAGCGTGAAACCGTATACTCCGCTGGAGCTCGAAGGAAGAGATATTTACATCCGCGAAGGCTGCTACAATTGTCATTCGCAGATGATCCGCCCGTTCCGTTCCGAAGTGGCCCGTTACGGAGAGTATTCCAAAGCCGGGGAATTCATTTACGATCATCCTTTCCAGTGGGGATCGAAACGGACAGGTCCTGATCTTGCACGCATCGGCGGTAAATACGGTGACGCATGGCATTACAACCACATGTTCGATCCGCAATCCATGTCGCCGGGATCCATCATGCCTTCTTACCCGTGGCTGTTCGACAACAAGATCGATTTCAGCGGAACGGCAGCCAAGATCCGCGCAATGCAGACGCTGGGCGTTCCTTACCCGGATGGTTATGACAAGATCGCAGCGGATGATGCGCGCAAGCAGGGACAGGCGATCGTCGACAACCTGGAAAAAGCGAAAGTGCAGGCAGTAGCGCCGCTTTCTCCTGACAACGAGATCGTCGCACTGATCGCTTACCTGCAGCGTCTCGGAACGGACATAAAAGCAAAACCATCACCTGGTAAAACCGCACAAAAATAAACGCCATGAAATTCATCGACTATCTCACTTCCATAACCGGCGTCGGAATTTTTCCGATGATCTCACTGATGGTTTTCTTTTTCTTCTTTCTCGGCCTCGGTATTTATGTGTGGAAAGCAGACATGAACCGGTTCCGTTACCTGGCGGCCCTGCCGGTGGAAGAGAACGGAGAAAGCAAACCGGAAAAGAACACACCCCATCAATAACGATTCAAACGAATCTGTATGAACACGTTCAACCATAAAAGAAAGACGGCAATAATAAGCGCGGTTATTTTGCCGGCAGCGTTAATCGCGCAGCAGGCTTCCGGCCAGGAAGCCAATTCCACCATCTTTTCCAACGGTGTGTTCCTCGTCATGCTGACGACCATTGTCCTTCTTCTTTTCGTGATCAAGGGAATGGCGGAAGTGGTGAAGGCCGGTGCGGCGCATCGCGCGCGCGCAGAAAAGGAAAAATCGAAGAATGCGCAGAAAATCGCGGCGGTGCTCTTCTTCGTTCTCGCAGGGAAAATGCTGTATGCTCAAAATGCAGGACCGGCCCCTGAGTTTACCTACTGGCGCATGGGCGCACCGCTTTTTTTCCTCATGCTGACGATCATCGTTTTC
>DASTSF010000570.1:0-4951 GCA_035760825.1 Bacteroidia bacterium | reverse complement strand
CCCGGTAGTCGCGGTGCATGCCGCGCACATTGGCCAGCTTGTCCCATGCAGCGACCGATTTCGGATTGATGGACGTAGCTTTTTCGAAGAACGAGATGGCGCCCGTCGTGTCTTTCTGCGCCAGCGAATTTCCACCCAGCGCAATCGTGAAGCTTTCGTTCCCCGGGTATTGGGAAGCGGCGGTTGCAAAAACGGCATGTGCGCTATCGTATTGCTGAAGGTTCATGAACGCATTCCCGATCAAAGAATACACGGTCGGATCATTGGGCGGAACGTGAAAAAAGCGGAAGCAGGCAATATTCTTTCTTCCCCAACGTATCGCTTCTTCATTGTTCCCGCGGTTGAATTCGATCTCTGCAAGAATATGTGCCGCCTGGAAATCCACGGAGTCGATCGTGTAAGCAGTGCTGAATTCCGAATAAGCCTGCCCGAACAATTGTTTCTTCTGGTTCGGGTCCTGCGTTCCCAGCGCCGCATTATACAGCAGCACGCCGCTGTTGTCGTGAACACGCGCGCTGTTCGGTGCATTGTCTACGTCGTTCGTGTAGAGCGTGGGTTCGTCTGTCCACACCTGGCTGCGCGAGAAGGTGCGTATGCTGTAAACGAGCGCCAGCGGAACGAGCACATACATCGCCTGCGCATGTATTCTTTTTTCACGCAAACCGTTGGTGAAACGGAGCACAAGGAAGCTGAACAGCAGGCAAAAACCGATGGAAGGAACGAATGCAAGCCGCTCCGCGAACGTTTCCCCGATGAGATAGAAAATATTGCAGGTGAGCGCAAACGTGATGAAATAAAAAAGCAGGCTGAACGAAACGACCGGGTTCTTCCTGAAATTTTTGTACGCGAAAAAACCGGCGGCGAAAATCCCGGCCAGCGCGATCCACGTCCACACACCCGCAAATCCATCTACGGGAATTTCATTGAAGGAATAATTGTACGAAAGCGGGAACCCGGCCAGCATCTTCATCCAGTAACGTGCCTGCATGCCGATGGCTGTTCCTGTCCGGTCAGCGACGGAAGTGGAGGAAAGCAGCGCGTTGTTGCGGTAATCGTACGTGATCATCGCCGATCCTGCGTGCGAGATCACCCAGCTGTGCCACACCAACCACACAATGCCTGTGGCAAGAAAAACGCCCGCCGGCAGCACCAGCTGCTTCGCGGTTTTGTTCCTGAACTGCATCAGCGCGATCAGCATGACGGGAACGAACATCACTGCACCTTCCTTGGAAAGCAGTGAAAGAAAAATGAGCCCGGCGGAAGAAACGAGTGTTGCTGTTTTCCCGGTTTCGCTCCACGCGAGGATCTTACGGAAGGAAAGCAAAAAGAAAAGCAGCGAAAGAACTTCATCCGCGCTTTTGATGTTGGCCACTACCTCGGTATGCACGGGAAGCACGATCCACAGCAGTGTCGTCATCAGTGCCAGCGAGCCGGAATGGTCGCGCAGCAATTCACGCAGCAAACGGTAAAGCTGGTACGCGCAGATCGCATAGAGCGCGACCTGAACGAAATGAAAAACGTGCGGCTTGCCGGGGAACAATTGCCATTCGGTGGCAAAGAGCAGCAGCGAGACCGGCCGGAAAAGTCCCGAGTTTGCCGTGGCGAAATTCGGGAAACCATGCCAGTAAAATGTAGTGAGGATTTTTCCGAAACCGCTGAAGCCGCTTTTCACGAATTCATTTCCGTGCACGACGGCCACATCGTCCAGCACAAAACCGTAGCTGATCGTCTGCGCATAGAGCAGGAAGGCGAACGCGGCGAGCGCGAACCCGGTGTTGCGGTCGTTCTGCCAGAAGGAGGTTTGTACGGGAATGTTCTTGGAAGCGGCTTTTGCTTTGGCCATCAGGTGAAAATACGGAAGAATTGATCAACGAAAAAGCCGGCCTGCCGTTTACCCGGGACAAGCCGGCTCTGAGTCAAAAGTTCAGCATTTATA
The DNA here is from genome assembly GCA_035760825.1 of Bacteroidia bacterium. Classification (GTDB taxonomy): domain Bacteria; phylum Bacteroidota; class Bacteroidia; order Palsa-965; family Palsa-965. The sequence continues at coordinate 3,015 of DASTSF010000570.1, read as the reverse complement.
ATTCTCATTTGGGTCGTTACCACCCGAGTATCCACGCGAAGATGAGCGGAGCAACGATCGTCGCATCGCTTTCCACGATGAATTTCGGCGTGTCGATGCCGAGCTTTCCCCATGTGATCTTTTCGTTCGGCACGGCGCCTGAATAGGATCCGTACGATGTGGTCGAATCGGAGACCTGGCAGAAATACGCCCAGAACGGAACATCGTGCCATTCGAGATCCTGGTACATCATCGGCACCACGCAGATCGGGAAGTCGCCGGCAATGCCGCCGCCGATCTGGAAAAATCCCACGCCCTTGCCGCCTGAATTGGCGCGGTACCATTCCGTCAGCCACACCATGTATTCGATGCCGCTTTTCATGGTCGTCGCCTTTACTTCTTTTTTGATGACGTAGCTCGCGAAAATATTTCCCATCGTGGAATCTTCCCATCCGCCTACGACGATCGGGAGATTTTTTTCCGCCGCCGCAAGCATCCATGAATTCTTCGGATCGATCTCGTAATACTGCTTCAGCACGCCGCTGTTGATCATCTGGTACATGAACTCGTGCGGGAAATAACGTTCGCCGTTCGTATCCGCTTTTTTCCAGAGCTCGTAAATGTGCTTCTGCAAACGGCGGAATGCTTCTTCTTCGGGAATACATGTATCCGTGACGCGGTTCAGTCCCTGCTCGAGCAGGTCCCATTCCTGCTGCGGCGTAAGGTCGCGGTAATTGGGAACGCGTTTGTAATGGGAATGGGCCACGAGGTTCATCAGGTCTTCCTCGAGGTTGGCGCCCGTGCAGGAGATGATGTGCACTTTATCCTGGCGGATCATTTCTGCGAGCGATATGCCGAGCTCCGCCGTGCTCATGGCTCCGGCCAGCGAAACGAGCATTTTTCCGCCTTCGAGAAGGTGGGTTTCATATCCTTTGGCCGCATCTTTCAGCGCTGCTGCGTTGAAGTGACGGTAATGATGGTCGATGAACTGGGAAATGGGACCTTTATTCATAACGATTGGAAGATTTTGTTAAAAACACGTGCAAAAGTAGTTTTTTTACGGTCTGCCGCTCAAATGCGCGCCCAGTCGCGCCTCTATATTTCGGAACGGTAAAGCCCCAATTAAAAAATTCTGAAGTTCTTCACAAATGGCCGTTTTGGCTTGACACGGCAGGGCGAACATCCTATTTTTGCCGCAGTTCTGTATTGATATCCTACAGGCAGGCCTTGAAAAAGGTGCGAAGCCGAAACCAGTGCAGAATCAGAATACACACAGTTCCTCCACCAATCACCAAATGAAAAAACAATTACTCACGATCCTGTCGTTGGGCTTTATCGTATTTGCCAATGCTCAATGCAGCGAACTGTTTTTCTCCGAGATCGACGAAGGATCCGGGAATAACAAAACTTTCGAAATCTACAACCCGACGAATGCGCCCATCGCATTGTCGAATTACCGGATAATCCGCTTTTCCAACGGATCAACCGTTCCGACGGACAGCCTTACCCTCAGTGGTACTATCGCTCCGCACGACGTTTGGGTGGTGGCGAACGGACAAACGACTTCCACACCGACTTCCCCGGCTTGTGATACTGCGCTTCAGAACATGGCCGACCAGCTCGGCGGTGCTTATCCCGATCCCTGTTACCAGAACGGGAACGACGCGATCGTTCTTGCTAAAATTTCACCGCGCACGTTTGTCGATATCTACGGCAAGATCGGTGAAGATCCGGGCCAGAGCTGGACGGATGTTTTTCCGTACACAGATGCGGCCGGCGCTTACTGGACCAAAGACCATTCGCTCATCCGCAAGTCTTCGGTTACACAAGGTGTAACGGTGAATCCTACGGCTTTCAATCCTACCACCGAATGGGATTCGCTTCCGAAAAACAACTGGTCAAATCTCGGCATGCACAATTGTTCCTGCCCGACGGGTATCAGCGAGATCAAAAAATCCATGGTGACGCTCACCGTTTTCCCGAACCCGAATGATGGTCATTTCACCATCGACGCGGGAACGAAAATGGAAAGCTGCGAAGTGTACAACACGCTCGGCGCGCTGGTCTCCAGCCGCGTATTCACCAATGGTGAAACCAAAGCTGATCTCGATCTTACGGGAATGCCCGATGGCCTTTACCTCGTGCAGGTTCGTCTTGCCGACGGACATCGCATGACGGCACGGGTTTCTGTCCGCTGATCTTATGAATGAATGCCGGTGAAATACGCCGGCATTTTTCTTTTCCCTTTTTCATGAAAAAGATGAAACGGCTATTCCTTTTCCTCCTGGTTTTATCCTGCGGTTTTGTGAAAGCGCAAAGCCTCGTCTCCGGAATCGTAACGGACGCAGCCAGCGGTGAGCCGCTGGTAAACGCCGTTGTGGTGGTGAACGACGGGAAGATTTTCACACTGACCGATTTCAACGGCGCATATCATTTTTCACTCGCCGACGGAACGTACACGCTCAGCGTAAAATACGTCGGCTACACATGCGTTCCTGTTACGGTTAAGGTTTCGGGAAAGTCCGTTTCACTCGATTTCCAATGCAGCAGCGGGAACCTGAAGGAGGTGGAGGTCATCGCCGATGTCGCGATCGACAGGAAAACACCGGTAGCGTTCACCACGCTTTCCCCGAAACAGATCCACGAAGAGCTCAACGGCCGCGACCTGACGATGATGCTCAACTCCACGCCGGGCGCGTACGCTTCCGAGCAGGGCGGGGGAGCAGGCGATTCACGTGTCAACATCCGCGGAGTGGACCAGCGTAACGTGGGCGTGCTCGTGGATGGTGTCCCGGTCAACGACATGGAGAACGGCCAGGTGTACTGGAGCAACTGGGACGGACTTTCGGACATCACGCGGACCATGCAGGTGCAGCGCGGACTCGGTGCTTCGAAGCTTGCCATTCCGTCGGTGGGCGGAACGATCAACATTCTCACCAACGGCATCGATGAAAAACGCGGCTATTCCGTTTCATCCACTTTCGGATCGGATAACCTCCAGAAATTTTCTTTCGGGTTCAACAGCGGTGAGTTTGC
>DASTSF010000569.1:0-4817 GCA_035760825.1 Bacteroidia bacterium | reverse complement strand
CCTCGTAAATATCCTTTTCTCCGTAACCGCCCTGGCGCACGGAAGAAAAGTAAGCGCGCTTACCATCGGGCGAGGTCACGTAAAAAATATCGTCGTCCGGTGTGTTGATCGGGTAACCCACGTTGATCGGTTCCGCCCATTTGCCGGAATCGTTCAGCGACGTGAAGAAAATATCGAACCCGCCCATCGATTTGTGTCCTTTGGACGAAAAGAAAAGCGTTTTCTGGTCGGGGTGAATGAACGGAGCGTCTTCGTCTTCGGGCGTGTTCACCGTCGGACCGAGATTCAGGGCCTTCGACCATTTTCCATTCGGAAGCTTGACGACGCGGTAGATGTCGCGGCCGCCGAATCCGCCGGGACGATCGCTCACGAAATAAAGCGTGTTCCCGTCGGCCGAAAGACAGGCGTGCGTTTCCCAGTATTTGCTGTTGATGTCGCCGCCCATCGGTACCGGCGTCATCCACTGCCCGTTCATCTGTGTGCTCTGGTAGATATCTCCGCCGTTATCGTCTTTGTAAATGAACAACGTTTGCCCGTCAGCGGAAAGCGAGATGGAAGCTTCATTCGTAGGCGTATTGATGTAAGGCGATATCGGGTGCGCCGCGCCCCATGTACCGTCGTCTTTTTTGTCGGCGATGAGAATGTCTTCGTAATACTGCCCGTCAATTCCTTTATCGCCGGAACGTCTTGACGTAAAAATGATCGTGTTCTCGTCAATGGAGATCACCGGGCTGTAATCGGGATATTGCGTGTTGATGCTGTCGCCGAGGTTGGTAATGGTAACCGGAAGCGGTGAAGCCATGAACTCTTTTGCATTATTCGCCCAACCTATCCGTGTGTCGATGTCTTTTGTCGTTTCAGGATCACGGTTGCCGAGAATGGCTTTGTACGTTTCAAAAAAGCTGATGGCGGAATCGAACTGGTAATTGTAATGATAAGACTGGGCGAGATAGTAGTACGTGTTTTCCGGCGCTTTTTTCGATTTGGCATCGTACGGATCGTAGTTCCGTGAAATTCCTTTGGCCGCAACGCGCAGGTACTTCAGCGAGTTGGCTTTTTCGGAAGCGGAGTGGAGATAGCAGATGCCGATCTTGTAATTGATGTTGGCATTGGTCGAATCAACCTTGTAAGCTTCCTGGAAATAGGAGAGCGCCATCGGCCAGTTCTCTTCCTCGATCAGCAGGTTTCCCTGCACGACATTTTGCGTATAATCTCCGGGGATCGGGTCCTGGGCACGGGAAATTAAGGGCAACAATAAGAGGAAACAGAAAACGAAAAGCCTGGTTAATTTCATAAATGCCTGAAAGCCACCTGTTACGGCGATCATCATGCAAAAATAAACCTTTCCCTGAATTATTAGAGACCAAATGACCTTAAATCAACTAACATCATCATGTGAAATCAGTCGGCGGGTATGTGGAGAATGCATGCAAACCGTTCCGGCGCATTATTTTTTCGGAGCGTTCTTCAGGCTGTCGGGTACAGCGATCGGTTCCACCACGTCTTTTATCTGCCCATCGACACTGAGGATGGTGAATTCAAAGCGGCGGTTGAGGGCCATTCCCTGCCTGTTCGGTGTTCCGTTCTTGTTGTAGTTGATCGCGATAGGACGTGATTCCCCGTAACCGACCGTGCGCAGCCTCGACCGGTCGATGCCATGCGCCACAAGATAATCGGCAACGGATTGTGCGCGCTGCTCGGAAAGTTTCTGGTTAAGATCATCCGGTCCGCTTGCATCGGTATGCCCGGATATTTCGACAATCAGCTTGGGGAACTGCGTCATCAGCGTCACCAGTTTGTCGAGCTCGGCTTTCGATTCAGGCTTCAGCTGTGATTTCCCCGAATCAAAGAAAATATTCCGGACGATGATCTTCTGCCCGACTTTCAGCGGGGCGAGCTCCACCGGGCGCTCGATGGTCTGGAACGCCGTTGTGTCGGAAACTTCCATGTTATCCGACTGGAAAAGATAATCCGTCGCTTCGTAGGTGATGCTGTAATTTCTTCCGGACGGAAGGACGATGACGTAACGCCCGGTTGCGCTGTTCGGCGTGTATTGCCCGACCAGCTCGCCGGTTTCCACATCGGTGACGGTAATGACGGTTCCGTCGGGAACGCCGCCGAAGATGCTGGTGATCTCGCCCTCGAGGACGGTAAGGTGCGTTTCTTCCTTATCGGGGAACGTCAGGTAGCAGATGTCCTTTTCACCCTGCCCGCCGGGACTGCTGGCGGAAGAATAGTAAGCGTGCTTATTATCCGGCGTGGGAACGAAGAAAATATCGTCGTCGGCGGTATTCACGGGATAGCCGATATTCACCGGCGCGGCCCAACCGCTGTCTTCTGAAAATTCAGTCGAAAAAATATCGAAGCCGCCCATCGACTGTGTTCCGTTCGATGAAAAATAAAGGGTTTTTCCATCGGCGAGAATGGATGGCGCATCTTCATCGTACGCGGAATTTATTTTCGGACCGAGATTGGTGGGCAGCGACCATTCGCCATTGGGCAGCTTCACCGAACGCCAGATGTCCCTCCCGCCGTAGCCTCCTTCGCGCGTGCTCGAAAAATAAAGTGTGTTCCCGTCCGGCGTAACGCAGGCGCTGGGTTCCCACGATTTGCTGTTGACATTGGTGGTCAGCTTTACGGGCGACGACCAGCTCTGCCCGTTGAGCAGGCTGGAGTAAATGTTTCCGTCGCCGTTATCGTCTTTGTAAATGTAGAGCGTCTGCCCGTCAGCGGAAATGCCAATCGTGGCTTCGTGGCCGGGCGTATTGATGTTGTTGCCGATCTGCACGGCCGGTCCCCACGCGGATGAATCGCTCGCCCGCGTGCTGACGTAAATATCTTCGAAGTACATGCCGTCGCGCTGGTCGATCAGTCCGCCTGTATTGGTGGGACGGCGGGAGGTGAAGATGAGCGTGCGTTCATCGGCCGATATCACGGGAGAATATTCGGGATACTTCGTATTGACGTTCGGCCCGATATTTTCCACTTTGATATTGACGGGTGAATTGACCAGCGTTTTGCCGTTTTCGCACCACCGGATGCGGAGGTTTACATCATTGATCGTTTTCGTGTCGGTCGTGTCGATGTATGCTTTGAACTTGCTGAACGCATCGATCGCGTTGTCGAACTTGTTATTGAGGTGAAGCGCCTGCCCGAAGTAGTAATACGCGCTGGGCGGTGCGTGGCGCTCCTTCATGCTGGTTTCCCGGTAATCCGCGGAAACATTCGAAGCGGCGACGAAAAGATAATTTTCTGCATCGTGCTTGCGCGAAGGAATGTTCAGGCAGCAGACCCCGATCTTGAAGCAGAGGTTGGCATTCGTGGGATCGAGCTTGTAGGCATCGAGATAGAGCGGAAGCGCGTCGGTGTAATCATCCTGCGCGAAATAATTATCGCCCTGCGATATTTTCTGGCGCACGTTCCTGGGTATCCCGGCGGCAATAAAAATGCCAATGACCGCAAGAAGAGACGCAGCGAAAAAGAGTGTTTTTTTCATGGACGAACCAAAGATAAAAAACACGAGGCACCCGCCGGGAAAATTCATCAAAATTGAAGCAGGACCGTGCGGATACGTCACGCTTTGCAAGCAAACCAACCTGTCCTGCCGAATCAGGGCCGGTTGCGGGATGAAGGGGTAAGCCCGGGTTAGTCTTCCTTAATCGTGGCAGGAACTATTTGTCAAGACAGCTTGTATCGATGTCCGTCCTGTTCAATTCGGGGTATTCTTTCTTTGTGCAGACGAGAAAAGAAAAAATGCAGACCTTTTTTCCATTGTGATCCACGGAGCTGGTCACCTCGCCGTAAATGGAGGGAAGCGTATCTGAAGTAAACTCCACATCTTCGGGAATGCAGGTACGCTTTCCGAGCGAGTCACAGAAATAAAAGGTCTGTTTGAAAATGCCGAAGTTCGGCTGTGAACGTGTGAGGAGGCAACCGTTTTCTTTCAGGCGGAGAACAACGCTTCCGTTTTCCGCTGCTTCCGGATCACCATTCTCAACGTCAAAGAAAATGACGGCGCGCCCATGGAACCCTTCCGGGACCAGGTAGATCGTGTCTTTCCCTTTTTTATCGCACGCAGATACCGACACAAGCAGCAGGAGATAGAAGATTACGTGCTTCATGGAACAGGCTTTGGATCAGAGGTCAATGTAAGTGATCGAGCTCTTGAATACGGAAGAACTGTTCAGGTTGATCAGTCCTGGCCCGTCATCCTTATCGACCTTCTGTGTGTAAATGTCCTGAGCTAACCTTCAGGTACAGGATTTCAAGCACCGCAAGGAAACACAAAATGCGCCAATGAATTTGACCTTACCGGAAATTTGCGGTTTTCCTGTTTCAGATCTCGCGGTTCATGTCCCACTGCTCGAGGTAATCCGCTACGCGGCGGACGAACATTCCGCCCAGCGCTCCGTCCACCACGCGGTGGTCGTAGGAATGAGAGAGGTACATCATGTGGCGTATGCCGATCGTATCGCCGGAGGGCGTTTCGATCACCGCGGGTTTTTTGCGGATCGCGCCCACGGCCAGTATGGCCACCTGCGGCTGGTTGATGATAGGGGTGCCCATCAGGCTTCCGAAGGTTCCCACGTTAGTAAGGGTGAAGGTGCCGTCGGCAATATCTTCGGGCCTTAACTTATTGTTGCGGGCATTGTCAGCCAGTGTATTTACCTGTTTGGCCAGGCCCACCAGGTTTAGCTGATCGGCGTTGCGGATCACGGGCACAATTAAATTGCCACTGGGCAATGCTGTGGCCATGCCGATGTTGATGTCTTTCTTTACGATGATGCGGTCGCCGTCGAGTGAGCTGTTGATCAGCG
>DASTSF010000568.1:0-4070 GCA_035760825.1 Bacteroidia bacterium | reverse complement strand
GCTGGTCGAATATCGTTACCGTCATGCTGCTGCTGCTATTCAACTGGGTGCACAAATTCGATGTGTTCCAGAATTCGACGCGCGTTCTCGGAATGAATTATTCGGTTGCACCGGCGAAATACACCAACGAAGAGCTGCGGGATCTCGGTCTGAATCCCCAATGGAGAAAAGAAGATTCGCTCAATACGATCGCCATTCTCGAAAACTGGAAAGCCAAAAACACCACGGATCCCCAGCAGAAACCCAAGCTCGTTATTCTCAGCTGCAGCGGCGGCGGACTGCGTTCCACGCTGTGGACATTTTATACGATGCAGTACCTCGACAGTCTCACCGGCGGGCAGATGATGAAACACATGGTGCTCATCTGCGGCTCTTCGGGCGGAATGGTGGGAGCAGCATACATGCGCGAGCTTTGCCTGCGCGAAGAGGAAGGGGAAAAAATAAATCATCTTGATCCCGCTTACCGGGAAAATGCGGGGGAAGATGTGCTCAATCCCATGGCTTTTTCCATTGCCGTCAACGACTGGTTTTTACCGCTTCGCCACGCGGAATACGACAATATGGATTACAGCCGCAACCGTGCGTGGGCGTTCGAGGAAAAAATGCTTTCCAATACGGGAAATGTGCTCGAGAAAAAGCTTTCCGACTACACGAAACCGGAACGTGAAGCGAAGATCCCGATGATGTTCTTCGCTCCCACCATCGTGAACGACGGGCGGAAGCTGATCATCGCTTCGCAGGGCGTTTCTTACCTGTCGCAGCCCGCGCCCCCGGCCGGCGTTTCGAACCAGGCGCTCCCCGACGGCGTCGAGTTCAGCCGCTTCTTCAGCAACCAGGGCGCTGCCAACGCGCGTTTCATGAGCGTGCTGCGCATGAACGCCACGTTCCCGTACATTACCCCGCTTACGGATCTTCCCAGCGAACCCGTCATAGAAGTTTTCGACGCGGGAATGCGCGATAATTTCGGTGTCGACAACCTGCTGCGTTTTCTCTACACGTTCCGCACATGGATTTCTGAAAATACATCCGGCGTTGTTCTGCTGCAGACGCGGGATAAAAGTAAAATACGCCCCGTGGAAGAAACGCATTCGCAGACCGTCATGCAGGCGCTTTCACGACCCATGGGCAGCTTTTACGGGAATCTTTTCGTGGTGCAGGATTACAACCACGATTACGCCATCGACCAGGCCGGGCACTGGCTGGGTGCGCCGATCGACGTGCTGGATTTCGAGCTGACGAATGACGAACCCGACCTGATCTCGCTCAGCTGGCACCTGACCGGCCACGAAAAAACGAGAATCCTTTCGTGCATGTCGGCGCCCGGGAATCAAAAAGCTGCCGCGCGTTTCCGTTACCTGCTCACGCAGTGATCATTCTTTTTTCGGGGAAATAACCAGGAGATACCTCTTTCGCAGCGTGCTTTCGCGCCTGGAAGGATCGAGGAATTCTGCTTTCAGGAACTGCACCGGGTAGTCGCTGAATTCCTGCTTTTGATCGATGGAGAATTTTGCGGAAATCTCGTCGAGCGCGGATGCTTCCGTATAGATCCACACGCTTCCGTGCCTGCTCATTGCGTTCGTAAAAGCGGAATCTTCCAGCGAAGTATATTCCACGTCCCTTCCGCTGTAAAAATCGAGCGCATATTCGAAAATGTCATGATAGGTGAAAAGGTCGTCCGGCGGAACATTGTTCTTCACCACCAGCTTCCCCGCCAGCGCCGAAGATTCATACCGGAGGAGCGAAGGATAAAAAATGGCGTTTCCCGTAAAGTAAAAACCGGCCAGCGCCGCCACCAGCGGGTAAAGAATCCGGCGGTAAGTGTTCTTCAGGAACAGCAGCATGACGATGGCGGCCGTCAGCCAGAAAACGACCGTGATCTTGTCGATCGTGTGGCCGCCGGGAAAAATAAAGAACGTGATGAGCAGTGATGCGGCGGCCAGGGCGATAATGAACAGCACGTGAAGCGAAGTGAAGATCACGAGCAGGTATTTTTTCATGTGATGAAAAACATCATACAGGAAAAAGCGTGCGGCAAGAATGGCGGCCAGCGGGAACGTAACGTAGATGTAATGGGGCAGCTTGTATTTCGAAAGCGAAAGGGCGATGAATGTCAGCGTAAATCCGCCTGCGGAAATAACTTCCGGCACAAAACCTTCCCGGAAACGGCTGCGCACAAGCTTGATGAACGTTTTGATGAGCCCGCCCAGCACCAGGAAGCTCCAGGGAAAAAACGCCCAGAGAAACGTATGCGTGAAGAAGAACGGACCTGCCCCGTTATCGTACTTGGTTCCCCAGTCGCTGTCTCCCGTGATGCGGCCGAAGCTTTGGGTCCAGTAGAAAAATTTCAGTCCCGAAACACCCGTGCTCCCGTTGACCGTCTTCTCCGGGTGAAGGTCGAACTGGCGATAAAGTCCCAGCGACATGGGAAATAAGATAACCGCGATTATAATCGCGCCTGCTATCCACTCCGGGCGGAAGAAATTCTTCCACTGCCGCCGGTAAGCGAATTCGCAGCTCAGGGCCATCACCGGGATGACCAGGCCGATCGGGCCTTTGGCGAGCATCGCCACGGCAATTCCCGCAAACCCGGCAACCAGGCTGGGCCAGCGCTTGGTTTTCAGGTAAAGCAGCAATTGCCAGATCGAGAAAACCACGCTGCCGAGGAGCAATGTGTCCGTCCGGATGTCATTCGTCATGATGAAAACGCCGAAGCACGAGGCGAGCATGAGCGCCGCAACCGAACCTGTGCGCCTGTCATACAGCAATTCCGCGAGGCGGTAGGTGGAATAGATCCCGAGGATCGCGAAGAGGAACGAAGGGAGCTTGTAGGCCCAGTTGGAGACGCTGAAGATCTTAAAGCTGAGCGCCGAGAGCCAGAAGAGCAGCGGCGGCTTGTCGAGGTAATCGTGGTGGCGGCATTGCACTTCCAGCCATCGCCCGGAAAACAGCATATCCCGCGACATGGAAGCGTACTGGGCGGCATCGACGTTCATCACATCCACCGTGAGTCCTGCTGTGAAGATCATCAGCAGGGCAACGATAAAAATAAGATTGTGCTTCGTGTTGACGACGGGTTCCAAGAGGGAAGAATTTGGTGTGTTTCCCGGAAACGTTTAAAAGGAATGACGAACTTTACGGAAGCGGAAAATTACCGCTTTCTGCCATGTCCGCCGACCAGGTCATACTGTTGTTGCTGTTCACGGGTTCCGCCGGCTTTCTCGCGCTGCGTTTCCTGAAGCGTGTCAAAAAAGCTGCACGTGACAAGAACTGTGGTCCGGATTGCAAGTGCGACTGACAAAAAAAAAGGGAGCGCAAACCGCTCCCCGTCTTTTCTCAGCTGAAGAATTACTTCTTCGGCATTTTGATCAGCTTCTTGTCGATAGAATCCTGATGTGCGGCAGCAGCTGCAGTAGAATCAGCTACGTGTTTTGCCATCATGTCATCGGCAGCTTTTTTGGTTGAATCAGCCATTTTGGTTGAGTCAGCCATGTGCTGAACGCGCGCCATTGAATCAGCAGCGTTAATGGAATCCTGCATTTTTTTTGCAGCCTCTTCTGCGTTGCCGCAGGAAGCAAGTACTGCCATACCGGCTACAGCAGCGAGAGCGAGAAACTTTTTCATTTTGGTTATTTGGTTGGTTTGGTTAAAACTGGCGCAAAGATATAGTAAGATTTTTTTGAGCCGCAAACTTTTGAACTTTTTTTTAACACCGAAATCAACAATAAAAAAGGGAAGCTGTGCTTCCCTTTTTGTTTCTCGCTTGAACCAACCGATTAGCGGTGTCCGCCAACTTTCGGCGGAGGAGGCGTGTTGCTCTTCGGCGGAGTAGCCTTCGGAGTCTTGCCTTTTCCGGGTTTTGCATTGGCGATAGAATCTGCGTTGTGAGCAGAGTCAGCTTTACGCTTAGCTTCTGCAGCATCCATAGCGTTCTTTGTAGAATCAGCCATGTGTGCGGAGTCAGCCTTGCGGGCTGCTTCGATCTGTGCCATTGAATCGGCCATGTGTGCAGAATCAGCTTTACGCTTCTGTTCTGCTTCGTCATTGCCGCAGGAAGCGAAGAACGCTACCAT
>DASTSF010000567.1:0-5781 GCA_035760825.1 Bacteroidia bacterium | reverse complement strand
ATCCTTTGCCTTTGCTTTGCATTATTTCGCTTCGCAGGGTATCTAACAGGGCTTTTGCCGAAGGGGTAAGCGGAACTATTACCTGATCGCTCGTTTTCTGTTGGTTCATCACTATTACCTGTTGCGATTCGCCCTTAACGTTAATGTTTCGTATGTGTTTCCACGTTACCCGCTGGCAGTCGCTCCAGCGTAGCCCCGTGAAACAGCTAAAGAGGAACATTTGCTTTAACTGTTCGTCAACGTTCTTTGTTTCCTTTTGAACAAACCGCTGTAATTCTTCCGCTGTAAGGTGATCCGCTTTAGGGCGTTTCAACTTGGGGCGTTCGTGCCGCCCGAAAAGACTATGCGGGTTTTGCACGATATACCCTAAACACATTGCTTCCCGCAGAATAGTACCCATGAAAGCAAAGTATTGGTGAACAGTGTTATTTACCATTCCTTCCCGTTTCAGGAAAGCAAGGAAGTTAGCTAACCATGCTTTATTAATCGAAAGGATAGGCAGGGGTTTATTTTCTCCGTTGAATTTTTTAATCTTCTTACGGATATTGACGCAAATGTGAGCGGAACGAATGCGCGGGGCGCAAAGTTCGTCGTACACGTCGAAAAAATCCCGCTCCCGTAAATGGATTTCACCGGGCAAACCTTTTCCCAAAACGACTATTTCGCGTTCGCGCTCCGATTTCATTTTCTGCGCTAATTCGATCTTTTCGCTTTTCTGTTCGGGTGTGTCCTTTTTCCCTTTGGGGCTGTCTTTTTCGTTGACGTGTATCTTAGTCCATTCCGTCCAACGTTTCCCTTTGTAGCTTATATCGAAGTAAAACGAGTATCCCGTTTTAATCTTTGCTTTTCTTAATGTTACTGGCATTGTATTTAGAGTTAAATAGTTCTATTTTTGGTTTACAGTTGTGCGCCTATGCTATGCATTAGGCCGCATTTTTCCGCGCTGGTGTACGAAACCTCGCAGAAACCGTAAAACCGTCCTAAAGACGGTTTTTGCGGTTAAAACGGGGGTGCGCGGGGCGGCGGTCTAATCGGCTTAAAATGGCTCATTTTTAGGGGCTTTTTAGGGCTGTTTTCCTAACGGTTTCCTAACCAAGTTAAGGAGAAACAGGAGCTAAGAAAAACCTACCAAAAGCCGGGAAAATGGCTGAAACCCGCGCCAGTATTGGCTTTTAACCGCTTTTGGTTTCCGGGGGGAGTTATCAACACGAGCTTCGTATCTTTGCAGTGTCAAAAAAGCCCGAACATGTATATCGAACAACTCTATACGAATTGCCTGGCGGAAGCCGCTTACTGGATCGAATCCGATGGTGAAGCCGCGGTGATCGATCCGCTCCGCGAAACAGAACCCTACCTGAAAAAAGCGCAGGAACGCGGCGTGAAGATCCGCTATGTTTTTGAAACGCATTTCCACGCGGATTTTGTTTCCGGTCACATCGACCTGGCAAAAGCAACGGGCGCAACGATCGTTTACGGTCCCGGTGCTGAAACGAACTATGCCGTGATCAACGCACGGGACAACGAAGAGTTTCAATTGGGAAAGATCACGCTGCGCGTGCTCCATACGCCCGGGCATACGCCTGAATCGAGCTGTTTCCTGCTCCTCGATGAAAACAAAAAACCGAATGCCGTTTTCACCGGCGACACGCTGTTTGTAGGTGATGTGGGGCGCCCGGATCTCCTCGACGGAAAAATGACGAAGGAAGAGCTCGCTTCCATGCTGTTCGATTCACTGAACAACAAGCTGAAGCCGCTCCCCGATGACGTGATCATGTATCCCGCGCACGGAGCCGGGTCGGCCTGCGGAAAAAATATCGGCAAGGAAACTTTTTCCACCATCGGTGAGCAGAAGAAAATGAATTACGCCCTGCGCATCAGCGACCGCAGTGAATTCATCAAAGCGGTTACCGACGGACTTTCCGCGCCTCCGCAGTATTTCTTCAAGGACGCGATGATCAACAAGAAGGGATACGAAAGCATTTCGCAGGTGATGGCGCGCAACGTGAAGCCGCTCGACGCGGAAAAAACAGCGCTGGCCATCGAGAACGGAGCGCTTGTGCTCGATACGCGCGACAAGGATGAATTCTGCAAAGGATTTATTCCCGGATCGCTTTTCATCGGCCTCGACGGAACGTACGCGGTGTGGGTGGGAACGCTGGTGGATATCAATACGCCCCTGGTCGTTGTCGCAGCTGAAGGAAAAGAAAGCGAAGCGATCCTGCGTCTTGCCCGCGTAGGCTACGAGAACGTGGCCGGCTACCTCGAAGGCGGAATAAAATCATGGATCGACGCCGGCAACCCGGTTGACAGGATCGAATCCGTTGCGCCGGAAACATTTGCAGAAAACGTCGTCAGCGGAAAAGATCACAGCACTGTTCTTGACGTGCGCCGCGAAGGTGAGTTCGCGAACGGCCACCTGAAAGGAGCTGCGCATCTCTGCCTCACGAAATTCAGCGACGAAAAAAACCTGGCTTCACTCGACCGTGAAAAGAATTATTCCGTGCATTGCCAGAGCGGTTACCGTTCCGTTATCGCAGCATCCATTCTCAAGGCGAAAGGATTCACGCACATCGTGAACATACAGGGCGGATGGAGCAAACTCCGTACAACAAAAGTTCCGCTGGAGCTGCCGGAGCTGGCGTGATGCGCCGTAAAAATGACGAAGGATTTTCTTTTCCGTTTCCTGCGCGAACATAAACTCGCTGTCATTTCCTCCCTTTCGTCAAAGGGAAAACCCGAATCCGCGCTGGTTGGCATTGCCGTAACGGAAAACCTCGAGCTGATCTTCGATACCGTGATGAGCTCACGCAAGTATTCCAATATTATCGCGCACCCCGGGATCTCGGCGGTGATCGGTTGGGAGAACGAAACGACCGTGCAGTATGAAGGTGTCGCTTCGGTCGTGAAAAGCGATGAAGAAATATTCCGCGAAATTTATTTCGACGCATTTCCGGACGGAAGGGAGCGATTCAAAACCTGGCCCGGGTTGGTGCATTTTGTCGTCCGCCCGAAATGGATCCGGTACAGCAGCTTCCATGATCCGCAGCAGGTAGAAGAAATGAGCTGGTAGGTCAGAGCACGTCGAAAGCGAATCCGCGCGTTTTCATTTCAGCAATGTATTTCGGCAGAACGTAAAGCATGCGTTCCTTCGCTTTCAGGCTGTCGTGAAAAACGATCACCGAACCCGGCCGCGAATGTCCGGCCGCGATGCTGAGCACATCCTCGCAGGAAAGCGACAGGTCAAAGTCGCAGGTAAGCACGTCCCACATGATCACTTTATATTTCCGCCTGATGGCTTCGAACTGCGAGCGGCGCATGCGCCCGTAGGGCGGACGGAAAAGATCCGATTTCACCACCTCCGCGCACTGGCGCACCTCGCGCAGGTACGAGCGGGAAGTGTGCTTCCATCCGTCCGCATGATGGAACGTATGATTGCCTACACGGTGTCCCTGTTCAAGGATCGAAGAAAAAATTTCGGGGTGACGCTGCACGTTTTCACCCACGCAGAAGAACGTGGCCCTGACGTCCTGCTCCTTTAAAACGGAAAGTGCCGCGGGAGTTACCCCGGGCACCGGTCCGTCATCGAACGTAAGAAATATTTTTTTTTCGGAGGCATTCATCCTCCACGCCGCGCCCGGGTATAGCTGCCGGAGTAAAAACGGCGGACGTGCAAGGATGCGCATTCCTATTTATGTGGCGGCTGCTGTTTCTTCTTACCGGAATCCTGCTTCATCGCATTCATCATGGAATCGATGCGCGCCTTCAGCTTCGGATCCATGCCGCCGTTACCGTCATCGCCACCGAAATCGGGCTGGTCTGTAGGTGCGCCGAGTCCCATCGCCGTCAGTCGTTTCCTGTAATCCGCGGACATGTCCTTCTGCCCGTATTTGTCGGCGAACTGGCTCAGCATCTGCAGCGCGCTGGCAAGGCGGTTGGCGTCATCATCGTATCCACCCTGCGGTGTTTTGCCTGCAAGCGAATTGTAGAAATTGTATTCTTCTTCGCACTGATCGAACAGCGTTTTCGAAAGCTTGTTGGCATTATCCATGGCGCCGGCGCGGTAATAACCATCCACCATGTACACCATTGCCGGTTCGTACGGAACATGCTCTTCCGGCATCACTTCGAGACAGCGATCGAGTACTTTCTTCGCTTTATCGTGCTTGCCTTCGTCATTCAGCAGCTTCGCAAGCGTCATCATCTGGAGGCGCTGGTTCGTGGTGAAGCGCAGGTTGTTCTCGTCCATGTAGATCTTCTTCGACTTGTCTTCGAGTCCGCCCCACTTGAACTTGTTCATGATCTTGTCGTACATCATGTCCGTGTTGCAGCCAACCGGTTCGGAGAAAATGCCGCGCTTGTCTGCCTTCATCGGCACGAGGCGGTACGCCAGTCCTTCGAGGCGGAACCAGCCTTCGAGGTTGAGGTAGCTGTCGCTGCCGGCTGTAACGGCGAAATAGATCGGGCGCTGCCAGTTGTTCGAAGCAAGAAGATCGAGGATCATCAGGTCTGCTTTCAGCAGGTACGATTTGTTGATCGTCCACTCGACGCGGTCGGCGATGAGACTGTCCGGCGTGTCGGCAGGAACGGTTCCGTTGCTTTTCACGAGCTTCTTATCGACAGGGATGTAAATTTTATTTGTCGGCAGCACGAAAACCGTATCCGGGTATACATCGCCGTTATCATCTTCACCGCGGCGGACGCTCATCGCATCAGGGTTGGCGTGAATGATCATGTCCACCAGCTCGCGTGCGCTCATTTCCTTCGTCTTGTTCTTTTTATCGGGATCGAAGAAAACCTGGTCACAGGAACCCTGGCGGTAACGCGTCGAAGGAAGCGAGAACGGAACACGGTCGCTGTCGTACGCTTTCCGGTTGGCCTGGTCGATGTACCAGTCTGTATTCAGCAGGCTCAGGTTGAGCACGCGCACATCCGTCCGGTAACCTTCCACTTCCTGCGCGTACCATAACGGGAACGTATCGTTATCGCCGTTGGTGAACAGGATGGCGTTCTTATCGCAGGTGGAAAGATAGTTTTCAGCGAAATCGCGGCAGGTGTAACGATTGGATCGGTTGTGATCATCCCATCCCTGCTGGCCCATGAGGTACGGGCCCGAAAAACACATCACTGTGGCGAGTCCCGCCGCCATGGTGCCCTGCAGCTTCAGCCTTTCCGTGAACAGATCGTACAGCGCATACACGCCGAAACCTATCCAGAAGGCGAATGCATAGAACGATCCCGCGTAGGCGTAATCCCGCTCCCTCGGCTGAAGCGGATACTGGTTGAGGTACACGACGATCGCAAGCCCGGTGAACAGGAACAGCAGCCCGATCACCAGCGCGCTCTTCCAGTCCTTCGCGAAATGGAAGTACATGCCCAGCAATCCGAGGATCAGCGGGATGTAATAGAACTTGTTGTTCGCGGCATTTTCACGCAATCGTTTCGGCTCCTTCTTGCTGTCGACTTTATCGAAAGCCGCAATACCGCTCTGGTAATTTCCGTCCGTCAGGTTTCCATGTCCCTGGATATCGTTCTGCCGCCCGACGAAATTCCAGAAGAAATAACGCATGTACATCCAGTTGACCTGGTAGCGGAAGAAGTACGTCAGGTTGGCCAGCATGGTCGGTTTTTCGTACGACTGCATTTCCCCTGTTTGACGGTCGGGAATACGCACGGTCACGTGGTTGTGCGCCACGTTGCCCCAACTTTCGTATTCCTTGACGTGTACTTTCTGGTTCATCTCCCACATCCGCGGGAAGATGGTACACATTTCAGGAGCGAAGT
>DASTSF010000566.1:0-2741 GCA_035760825.1 Bacteroidia bacterium | reverse complement strand
CCTATGAGGGGATTTTTCTGCATTCAGTTCATCGAGGATGATGGTGCTTATTACCTCACGGACGTGAATCCGAGAATCGGGGGCGGAAGCATTCTTTCGCTGCATTGTTCGGACAGCATGCGGTCCAACCTTGTAGCTATTCTGAAAAACGAGCATGAAAAAATAAAACCGTCGATCGGTGCGTACCGTGAAGAAAGCATGTTCCGCTATTACCAGGAGTATTACGTGTGAAAAAAGCAGTTTTCTTCGATTTCGATGACACGCTTTACGACCAGGATCTTTATTACCTGGCGGTTTTCCGGACGTTTTCCGGGATGCACGGCATAGACGGGGAACAGATGATGCGGAGTTACCGTTCGCTGAAGGGAAAATCGCGCGATATCTTCGGCGGAGTGTTGAGCGAAATGGGAATTTATTCGGCGGATCTGCAGGAAGAACTTTTCCGGCTCTACCGGACGCAGGAGGTCTCGATTCCTGTTTACCCGGATGCGGATGAAATCCTGGGATGGCTGAAAGAAAAAAACATAGCCACGGGGATCATTACGAACGGTGTGGTCGATGTGCAGAAGAACAAAGTAAAGGCAACAGGAATGGATCACCGTGTCGATATTGTCGTTTATGCGAGGACCTGGGGCGCCGGGTTTGAAAAGCCGCATCCGCGTGCGTTCGGGGAAGCCCTGGAGAGAGCGGGCGTCAGCGCCGGAAACGCAATTTTCGTGGGTGATGTGCCGGAAACGGACATCCGTGGTGCGGAAGCGGCGGGAATAGCCAATGTCTTTCTCGTCGACAGGAACGGGAAATTTGAAAATAACAGCGGATACAAACGGATTTCGGAACTTACGGAGTTGAAAAAAATCATTTCTGAGATATGGAAGAACTGAAAAGGGATTCATGGGAGAGCAGTTACTCCCGCCGTGAAAATTTTATTTACTATCCCAAGGAGGAGGTGGTGAAATTCCTCAACCGTTTCGTGCGGAAAAGAACCGGCACCGGAAGTTTCGATGATATTCTCCACCCCGGACAGAAACTCGCAGGACTGGATTTCGGATGCGGCATCGGGAGGCAGGTGGTGCTTATGGAGGAGTTCGGAATTGCTGCGAATGGTGTCGACATTTCTGCAACTGCCCTCGCTGAGGCGGAAAAAGTATATGAGTTCTTCCTTGGGAAAAAGCCCGGCGAAGGTACTTTCCGGAAATTGGATGGAACTGCGTTACCGTTCGCGGATCGCGCGTTCAATATCGCGGTTTGCGACAGCGTGCTCGACAGCATGTATTTCAGGCTGGCAAAAGAGATCGTGACGGAATTGGACCGAACCGTAAAAGATATGCTCTTCATCAGCCTGATCGCGCCGGTAAAGAATGGAAAAGCAGAGGATACGATCGTGACGGAAGCGCACGAGGCGGATACGGTGCAAAGCTATTACGATGAAAAAAGAATAGAAAAGCTGCTCGAAGGTTCGGCATGGGAGGTCAGGTGGCTGAATCTTGTCCATGAAACCGTTCCCGCCTCCGGGTTTGAAAATGCGAGGTATCACGTTGTTCTAAAAAAACGTTCATGAAGAAGATCAAAGTTCTCGGTGTGACCGGTATCCGGAGCGAATATGATATTCTGTACCCGCTGATGAAACTGCTCAGGGATGATCCCCGCTTCGAGGTGAAGCTCGCTGTTTCCGGGGCGCATCTTTCCGGGTGGCATGGCGAAGCGCTGCAGCGTATCGCGGATGACGGATTTACGATCGCCGATAAAATAGATTCGCTGCTGATGACCAACCGGAAAACGCAGCGCGTTAAAGGCGTCGGTATTCTCACCACGGCACTGGCGCAAACCGTCGAGCGTGAAGCACCGGATTTTCTTTATGTTGTCGGCGACAGGGAGGAAAGCATCGCCACCGCGATCGTTGGAAATTATATGGATGTGCTGGTGGCGCACCTCGGCGGGGGCGACCCTGTTTTCGGGAATGCCGATGATCCCATCCGGTTTGCCGTGTCGAGGCTGGCGCATCTTCACCTGGTGACGGCGAAACCGTACGCAGAAAATTTAGCGAAGGTGGGAGAGGAGGATTTCCGCATTCATTTTGTCGGAAATCCCGCGTATGATTCCATTATGCAGGTGCCGCAGCTTTCCCCGGCAGAAACAGCGGCCCGGCTGGGAATGGATATTTCCGACGGAAAATACATAGTGGTGATAAAGCACCCGCTTTCATCGGAAAAAGAAGATGCTTATTTCCAGATGAAAACCGCGCTGGAAGGAATTTCGCTGTTCTGCCGGAAGACCGGGTTCAAAGCGGTCGGAATACACCCGAATACGGATCCGGGTTCGTACGATATTCTTCAGGCTATTTCTGAAGCCGAAAGTCCTTCCATCCGGTTCTTCAAAACGTTAGACAGGGAGCTTTTTGTGAATCTTGTGCGTAACGCAAAAGCGCTGGCGGGGAACTCGAGCATGGGAATACTCGAGGCGCCGTTTTATAAGTTGCCTGTTGTCAACATCGGGAACAGGCAGCAGGGAAGGCTCAACGCCGGTAACGTCGAATTCGTTTCGTATGATCCTGACGTGATATGCAATGCGCTTATAAAAGCGGCGACGGATGAGTCCTATAGGGAAAAAATAAGCAAATTTGAAAATCCGTACGGGAATGGAGGAACGTCGGAAAAGATCAGGGATATTCTTCTTTCCGTGGATCTCACCGATAAAAAATGGTACGTTAAGCAAAAACTATGCTGATGAAAAAAAAGGTGCTG
>DASTSF010000565.1:0-5958 GCA_035760825.1 Bacteroidia bacterium | reverse complement strand
GTGAACACCGGACAGAAGACCCGACCTGGAATAGCGGTAAAGCGAGGAATCGATGTAACCTGTCCTGAAGTCCCTCAGCACAAAAACAAGCGGTCGCTTTCCGAAAAGGTAACGGCATTCGAGCTTGCGGTCGACGACCGTATCTTTTCCTTTCAAGGCGAAAGAGATCATCACCAGGTTTTCATCGTCCTTCGTTTTGCGGACCAGGCAAAATTCCCGCGAAGTGCTGAAACCGGTCCCTGTATTGTCATAATCGGTCCAGGTGTTGTTGAGCAGGCACGATCCGTTTCCCGGCAGCACCAGGTTCTCTTCCCTCGGGTGAATAAAATTCTCTTCGGGAAAATCGGGTTGCGAAGTATCCGGGTAAAGAGAAGAAATCCCTGCGGAATAATAATAGAAAAAAAGCGAATCGTAGGAATCATGCGCGAACATTGCCCGGGTAGAAAACAAAAAAGCTACACAGGCAAACAGGACGTGCAAAAAATTATGTCTACACCGCCACATCATATTCTCTCAGTGCATTGTTCAGCGACGTTTTCAGGTCGGTGCTTTCCTTGCGTTTGCCGATGATGAGCGCGCAGGGAACGTTGAATTCGCCCGCTGCAAATTTTTTCGCGTAGCTGCCGGGGATCACCACCGAACGTGCAGGAACAAAACCTTTGTATTCCACGGGCTTTTCCCCGGTGACATCGATGATCTTCGTTGAGCCCGTGAGCACGACGTTCGCGCCGAGCACCGCTTCTTTTCCCACGCGGCAACCTTCCACCACGATGCAGCGCGAGCCGATGAACGCACCGTCTTCGATGATCACCGGCGCAGCCTGCACAGGTTCCAGCACACCGCCGATCCCGACGCCGCCGCTGAGGTGAACGTCTTTCCCGATCTGCGCGCAGGAACCGACCGTCGCCCACGTGTCCACCATCGTGCCGCTGCCGACATACGCGCCGATGTTCACATACGACGGCATCATGATCACGCCCTTCGCGAGGTACGCGCCATAACGCGCCACCGCATGCGGCACCACGCGCACGCCGAGCTCCGCATAATTCCTTTTCAGCGCCATCTTATCATGGAATTCCATCGGACCGGCTTCCATCGTTTCCATTTTGCGGATGGGGAAATAAAGAATGACAGCCTTCTTCACCCAGTCGTTCACTTTCCACGTATCGCCGGAAGGCTCGGCCACGCGCAGCTTTCCTTTGTCGAGCAGTTCGATCACACCAGCGATCGATTGCTGAACAGACGCGTCATTTAAAAGCGAACGGTCTTCCCAGGCTTTTTCAATCGTGTTCTGCAGGTTTTCCATAAGTTCTGCGAAATTAGGGCGAAGCGACTTAACTTCGTCATTCGCACGAAAAATTGGAAAGCGAATGCCGAGAATTCTCGCCATCGATTACGGACAGAAACGCTGCGGCATAGCAGTGACCGACACGCAGCAGATCATCGCGACGGGACTGACCACCGTGCAGACGCACGAGCTGATGAAATTCCTGGAAGATTATTTTCAGAAAGAAACCGTGGAAACCGTCGTCGTCGGGGAACCGAAAAAAATGAGCGGGGAAAGCACGCATGCGACGCCGCTGGTGGCTGCATTCGTGAAGAATTTCCGGAAACATTTCCCGCACATTCCGGTGACAACGATCGACGAACGCTTCACCTCGAAGATCGCTTTCCGGTCGATGGTCGATTCCGGGCTGAAGAAAAAAGACCGGGCGAACAAGGAGCTGATCGACGAGGTCAGCGCAACTATTTTATTGCAGGATTATCTTTCCGGCTCGCGCAGCTGAACGCAAAGATTTACTTTTGCCACGGGTTTCTTCCTTTTCGCTCCGTTGAAAACCCGTAACCATAGCTTCAACGGTCATGAAAAAACAGCTTCTCTTTTTTTGCCTCATTCTCCTTTCGCTTTCAGCAAGCGCACAGCAATTTCACGCCGGGCTCACCGGCGGACTTACCGTCACCGATATTCCGGGAATGGATCCGCGCGATCCCGATGAAGACTTCAACAAGCTCGGCTTCGTCGCAGGCGGAATTGTTTCCACGATCCTCAGCGACCAGAACGATTTCCAGTTCGAGCTGAACTTCATCCAGAAAGGAAGCGCGCAGCGTCCTGATTCGCTGAATAACGGCCAGTTCAGCCTCGCGCTGAATTACGTCGAGGTGCCGTTCGTTTTCCGCCACCGCATGAACATCAACCTGAAGCAGAAAACCGTACGCCGGCTCGGCTTCGAGTGCGGACTTTCCCTCGGGCGCCTCGTGCATGAACGCATGCTCGCGAACAATTACACGCAGACGCTCTCCGCCACCGATTTCAACTACACCGACATCAGCCTGCTCGCCGGGCTCGATTATCTTTTCACCGATCATTTCATGTTCTCGCTGCGTTACAGCAATTCGGTGATTCCCGCCGTAAAGCGGAATGCGATCATGCCGGGCTTCGTGCGTTATTCCTTCAACCAGGGCAACAACATGGTTTTCCAGCTGAGCTTTAAATATATTTTCGGGAAAGCGACAGCGATCCAGGATACGAACAATCAGCCGCCGCCAACGGACAACCAGTAAACGGCATGAACAAAGCCCCTCTCCTTTTCATTTCACTTGTCCTTGCCGTAATTATTTCCTGTAACAGTCGCGAAAAGAAAGAGCGGAACGATTCGTCCGCGGTAAAAGCCGATGGCCCCGTTCCGGTAAACTATCTCTTCGATTCACTTCCGGGTTCCGTTTTTTACATCGGGCAAATGGACACTTCGAATTGCCGGGTTTCCTACGGTGTCGACAGCGGCGTGATGCTTGCGTTCATCGACGACAGCACGGTCGTCCGTTCCGGTGATTTTATGTCGGACCGGGATATTTTTACCGGGCATTATCGTGTTGAAAGCGACACGCTCGTCATCCGGTACGATTCCACCTATGCAAGCCGGCAATGTGGCGATCAAAAAAACGGGAACACGGTTACGATTGGCGGTGACGTCAAAAACAAGATCCTCACCCGGCAGCTGAGTCCGGTGAAGATCGTGGTAAGGAAATGCAGCAGCGGCCGGCGTTATCTTTCGACCGCGAAAAAGAAAAGCGATTACCTGGACCAGTCCGAAGGCGACGCCGTGAGGGATTCAACGGGTGCCGGCGAAATCATAAAAAAACTGGAAGCGGACAGCCTGTGGCAGCTGCTTTTCCCCGGGAAATGATCTTTTAACCCCAACCCGCACAAACAAACACAGCCTTTTCGCTGTAAGCTTTGTGATGTGTCCCATAAACCTTGTGGTGATCTTTTTAACCGCCGAGTGCGCAGAAAAGCGCTGCGTTTCCTCCGGAAATTTTCCGGTAAAACCTCACAGCTCGTTCGCCTTGGCGATCAGCTCCGCCACGTCGAGCACTTTGGTTTTGTCTTCCCTGTTAAAATGCTTCACGCCGTCGGTCATCATCGTCATGCAGAAGGGGCAACCCGTTGCGATGATATCGGGATTCAGCGCGAGCGCTTCTTCCGAACGTTCCACGTTCACTTCCTTCTCGCCTTTTTCCGCTTCCTTGAACATCTGTGCGCCGCCGGCGCCGCAGCACAGACCGTTCTGCCGGCTGCGTTTCATTTCCGCGAGCTCCACATCGAGTTTTTCAATAACGGAACGCGGCGCTTCGTATTCATTGTTTGCGCGACCGAGGTAGCACGGATCGTGGAAGGTTATTTTTTTTCCTTTGAATTCCCCACCCTGCACTTTCAGCTTTCCGGCATCGATGAGCTGCTGCACGAGCTGCGTGTGGTGGATCACTTCGTACGTTCCGCCCAGGCCGGGATATTCGTTCTTCAGCGTGTTGAAGCAATGCGGGCAACCCGTGACGATCTTCTTCACACCGTAACCGTTCAGCACCGTGATATTATTCATTGCCTGCATCTGGAAAAGGAATTCGTTGCCGGCACGTTTCGCAGGATCGCCGGTGCAGGTTTCTTCCGTACCGAGCACGGCGTATTTCATCCCGACGTGATTCAAAATGCGTACGATCGCCTTCGTGATCTTCTTCGCACGGTCGTCGAAGCTTCCGGCGCAGCCCACCCAGAATAAAATCTCGGGCGTTTCACCTTTGGAAGCCATCTCGGCCATCGTCGGTACGTGGATTGGTTCGTTGCTCATTTCGGTAACAGTTATGATTCGAACACCTGTATTGTTACTTCTTTTTCCACGAGATCGGTGAATTTCCCGGAATAGCGCGTCGCGCGCACCATGTGATTGTCGATCCAGTGGTAATTTCCTCCGCGCGGTTTTCCCATCAGCAGTCCGTGCCAGCGAAAACCGTTTTTCAGCAACCACTCTTCGGTGACGTCACGATGCTCTTCGGTACGTGAAGTGAAGAACGTGATGATGTGTCCTTCATCGTACCACTTGCTGATCGTTTCGAGCGCACCGGGATACAGGCCTGCATCGCGCATGCGCCACGGCTCTTCATTCGGGATATCGTCGCAGATCGTTCCATCGATATCGATGAGAAAATTCTTGACGTTCTCCGGGAGAACGGGACTGATTTTTTGTCCGTTCTCTTTTACTTCTTTCAGCAGATCTTTCCCTACGCTCATGTTATTTCGACTGATCGCTTTGTTTCATTTTTTCCGCCACCCGCTGAACGAGGTCGCCTTTCAACTCCACGACCGGGAAGCTTTTATTCAGCACCACTTTCTGCCTCTCTTTTACCTGCAGCTTGCTTTCTTTCCCGATCATCGACATATCGGTCCTGGCGACATAGTCCTGTCCTTTCTTCGCCACCGAAGCGCCGGACATCATCAAGATGATCTCTCCGGCCGGCTTCCCGTTTTTCAGGATCGTCATCGTATTATCGATCCCGTTCACCAGTGTATCGTTCAGCGGAAAAAGCTCCACTGAATAGGCGGTCTTCTGCTCCTGCTTCATCGAAGCCAGCAGCAGGATTATGATTGCAGCAAATGCGAGGCGCTTCATCTTTATTGCTCGTTCGCCCAGTTCAAACGATCCGCTGGCGAGAACTGCCAGGGCGCGGCATTGTTCTCGATATTCGTCATCATCATGTTCAGTTCGGCGGGCGCAGCGGATTCCTCCATCACGAGGTAACGGCGCATGTCGACGATAATGGAAAGCGGGTCGATGTTCACGGGACATTCCTGCACGCACGCATTGCACGAAGTGCACGCCCATAATTCCTCGGGCGTGATGTAATCGTTCAGCAGCGATTTACCGTCGTCAACGAATTTTCCTTTGTTCGCGTCCCTGTTCTTTCCGACTTCCTCGACGCGGTCGCGCGTTTTCATCATGATCACGCGCGGCGATAATTTTTTCCCGGTGATGTTCGCCGGGCAGGACGATGTGCATCTCCCGCACTCGGTGCAGGAATAGGCGTCCATCAATTGCTTCCACGTCAGGTCCTGCACGTCTTTCGCCCCGAAACGCTGCGGTGTTGCAGGCGGCGGGGGTGGCGTGAATGAAGGATCGAGCATGGCTTTCACTTCCGTCGTCACCGATGCGAGGTTGGTGAATTCACCTTTCGGTTTGAGATTGCTGAAGAATGTGTTCGGGAACGCGAGGATGATGTGGAAATGCTTCGAGTACGGCAGGTAATTCAGGAAGGCCATGATGCCGGTGATGTGGAACCACCACGTAAAACGTTCCGCCATCACGAGCGAGGCCGAAGACGCATCGCCGTAAAGCGACGAGAGAAAACGGCTGACCGGGAACGCGGCCTGCGAAAGACCGATATCGTAATGACTGAAATGCATGGCCTGAAGGCGGACATCAGCTGCGTTCATGAACAGGAACGCCGTCATCAGCGCCATTTCGGTGATGAGGATGTAATTCGCGTCGGAGCGCGGCCACCCGTCGAGATCCTTGCTGGCCAGCCGTTTCAGCTTCAGGAAATTCCTGCGGCAGAAAAACACGAAGCAGCCGAGGAAAACGAGAACGGCGAGGATCTCAAACGTCGCGATGAGGAACGTATACAGCG
>DASTSF010000564.1:0-2480 GCA_035760825.1 Bacteroidia bacterium | reverse complement strand
ATCAAATATACGCCAATCGTACGCTTTTTGTTGTGGCGCCCAACCGACTTTTACACAGCCAGACGTTCAAGGACGAGGCCCACAAGGCTTTTTATGACCGGTTTGTAGTCTTTGCTGTATTGCCTTGCCACGCGGTTGGCGATGATGGCGCATACGGTCAGGCATTCATGACCGAGCAATTTTCCGAGCCCGTACAACGCCGAGGTTTCCATTTCGAAATTCGTGATGCGGAGGTCTTCATAACGGAAGGAGCCGAGCTTTTCATTGAGGTCCGGCATGGCAGGCGCAAGACGAAGCTGCCTTCCCTGCGGACCATAAAAACCGGGCGCCGTCGCGGTTATCCCGCTGGTGAGTCCCCCGGCAATTTTGTTCAGCAGGAATTCAGAAGCCTGCACGACGTAAGGATAGGGCATTCCTTTATTCCATCCGGCATGTTCCATGAACGCCTTCGCAATGGAAGGTTGGTCGCACAGGTCGAGCCCGGCGTAATAATTGAGAAGCCCGTCGAACCCGAGTCCGTGGGAAGAAGCGACGAATGAATCCACCGGGATATCGCCCTGCAGCGCCCCGGACGTACCGATCCGCACCAGGTTAAGCTTAGTGCGCGCGGGCCTGACGAGGCGGGTGCCGAGATCGATGTTCACGAGCGCGTCGAGCTCATTCAGGACAATGTCGATGTTGTCGGTTCCGATGCCTGTGGAGATGACGGAAAAACGCTTTCCGCGGAACGTTCCCGTGTGGGTGATGAATTCCCGGTTGCTGCGTTTCACTTCGATCGTGTCAAAGAAAGCCGAAACAGTTTCGACCCTTCTCTGGTCGCCCACGAGAATAACGTTTTCGGCCAGGTGTTCCGGCAGCAGGTGGAGATGGAAAATGCTTCCGTCCTTGTTCAGGATCAGTTCCGATTCGGCAATGGGTGCGCTCATCATGTTTATTTTTTCAAAAAAAGGGATTTTTTTTCAGGCGGCCCCGGGAATTCCGGATTTATAAGCGGTTGCAGCGGGAAAACCCTGCTTTCACGGATCGAATTTTGTGCTAATTTTGCATAACTTTTTTGAAACCACGACCCATCAAACTGACCGAAATTAAAAACCTATGAGTCAAGCACCCAACCGAATTGTAGTTCCCGTAGATTTCGGAGAACAATCCATGATCGCCCTTGAACAGGCTGTAAATGTTGCAAAAGTTATTCATGGAGAAATTACACTTCTGTATGTTCTTGAAAATCATGGCTTTTTAAGCAGGGTGAGCGCTACGCAGGACGAAGAGCTCCGCAAGGAGATCAACCAGAAGCTGGATGAGCTGATCGACAAGCTTGACAGGGAAAACAAGATCAAGGCGGATAAGCTGGTTGCGCAAGGTGCGGTTTATGATAAAGTGGCCGAGGTGGCGGAAATGCTGAACGCCCGCTTCATCATCATGGGTACGAATGGTGCGTCGAGCACGGGCATCCGTCGCCGGTTCATCGGCTCCAACGCGCTGCGTGTTGTGCGCGAATCGAAAGTTCCCGTCATTACGATCAAGGGCAAGCACCACCGCGATGGCTGCAAGAACATTGTTCTCCCGCTCGACCTTACCAAGGAAACACGCGAGAAAGTTTCGAAAGCGATCGAGATCGCCAAGATGTACGGATCCGATATCCGCATAGCTTCCGTTCTTTTCACAACGGACGAATTCATCGTGAACAGGCTTACGCGCCAGCTTTCGCAGGTGAAAGCTTTCATCGAGAAGGCGGGAGTGCGCTGCACCGCCGAGATCATCAAAGGCATTAAAGGAGAAGAGTCGCTCGGGCAGATCATCATCGATTATTCCGGCAAAGTGGAAGGCGATCTTATCATGATCATGACGCAGCAGGAAACAGAGATGTCGGAACTTTTTGTCGGCTCCGCTGCACAGGAGATCATCAACAAGTCGGACATCCCGGTGCTGTCCATCGTTCCGCAGCCGAAGAAAGACCTTTCTGAATTTCTTCCGTACTGATTTTTTTCGCATCCTTCAGCCCCGGTCACGGGGCTTTTTTGTGCGCACAATCAGCGCGAAGAATGAATAAAGTCAGTTTGATTACGGAAATTGAATCGTTATTTTGTCAAATAAAAATTACCCGCTATGAAACTCTCCATTAAAAAAATCCTGGTGCCCACCGATTTTTCGGAAACGGCAATGCTGGCTTTGCAGCATGCGGCATTCCTGGCCCGGCTTTCCAAAGCTGAAATATTAATCGCGCATATCATTCCCCCGGATGATTATCATTTCGAAATCCCGGAACCGATCATGCACATTGATAACCGCGAACAGATCAACAAACTTGTGGAACAGAAGCTGGCCGAAACGGCGGAGAACGTAAAAGTGAATTACGGCATCAGTGTGAATACGATGAGTGCAACCGGGAAAATCGCCAACGAGATCATGCAGATCGCGCGCGATGAAAAAACGGATATCATCATCATGGGCACGCACGGTGCAAAAGGGTTCGAAGAACT
>DASTSF010000563.1:0-6626 GCA_035760825.1 Bacteroidia bacterium | reverse complement strand
GCTCAGCGGGGCGGGCGGATTCATCAGCATTTCCCACACCCGGCTCCAGGGCGGGGGCATATACATTCCGCTCGCCGTGGAATACATTCCCGCGCTGAATCGTTCCCATTGTCTTTCCTTTAACGTGGAAACGGACGCCATGTTCACCCTGCGCGGAACACGCTTCTCCGGGGCGCTGCGCCCGCTTTTCTGCGTGGCGTGGATGTTCACGCGCGAAGACTGGAACACGAAAAGCAGGTAAGCTCAGGATTTCCCATTTTTCCCAATAGCAATCCGGGATGCGGCCAATTTTTCTTTCCTTTCAGCTTCGCATCCCAACTTTTCTACCTTAGCGGTTCAATTCCAATTTTCATGATCGCAGTACAGAATTTAAAGAAAACCTTCGGCACGCACGTCGCGCTGAACGGGATCAGCTTTTCCATTAAGGAAGGTGAGTTTTACGGACTGCTTGGTCCGAACGGCGCCGGGAAAACCACCACGATCAGCATCATCAGCACCATTCTCCAGCCGGATGAAGGTTCAGTTTCCATTGGTAATTACGACCTGAAACGCGATCCGGGCAGCTGCAAACGGATCATCGGCGTCGTGCCGCAGGAAATCGCGCTGTATGAAAAGCTCACTGCGCATGAAAACCTGGTTTTCTGGGGATCGCTCTACGGCGGCGAGAAATCCCGGCTGATGAAACGCATTGACGAAATACTTCATCTTTTCGGTTTGTATGAAAGACGGAACGACAAGATCAGCACCTATTCCGGCGGAATGAAACGCAGGATCAACATCGCTTCCGCACTCCTGCACAACCCGCAGATCCTGTTCATGGACGAACCGACGGTCGGCATCGATCCGCAAAGCCGTAACCTGATTTTCGAAGTGGTGGAAAAGCTGCACAGCGACGGAATGACGATCATCTACACCACGCACTACATGGAAGAGGCGGAACGTTTCTGCGATCGCATCGGCATCATCGACAAAGGCGAGATCATCGCGCAGGGTACGCTGCAGGAGCTGCGCGACCAGAGCGGGATGAAAGAAGTGATCGTCGTGCGCTTTGCTTCGCTCGATGAAGAAAAAGAAAAAATGCTCCGCGTAAAGCTGCCCGGCGAGTATACGATCGCCAACGCGACGCTTTCTTACCCGAGCGACAATGTCAAGAGCGATCTCCCGAAGATCGTCATCCTGTGCGGCGACCTCGGCCTCGAGCTTTCCGGCATCGATATCCAGAAAGTGAACCTCGAAACGATCTTCCTCCGCCTTACCGGCAAACAATTACGCGACTAAAAAATTCCACCGCTCATGCTTCGCATCGCACTCAAAGATCTCCGTCTCTTTATCAAGGACCGCCGCGCCGTCGTGCTGACATTCTTCATGCCGGTAGCGCTCATCTCCATTTTTGCTATGGCATACGGAGGTGAAAAAGAGCACAACGCGCATCCCATTTCCCTTCTCGTCAGCGACCTCGACCAGACGGACCTCAGCCGCAGCGTCGTCGACCAGGTCGATTCGAACAAAAACATAGAAGTGAAACGCCTCCCGGTGGATTCTGCGGAACGTCTCGTGAAAACGGGAGAGGAAAGCGCGGTGCTTGTCTTCGCAAAAGGTTTCGCCGATTCTGTCCGCGAAGGGAAAAATGCGCCTGTTGAAATGCGGTATGATCCTTCGAAAGGACCCGAGGTGGGAATCCTGCAGCAGGCGCTCGCAGGAAGCCTTGCACAGATCATTATGAAAAGCATGACATCCGGATCATCGCCGCAGCAGGCGCCGGTAATGGACACGTCGATGGAGGCGAAGATCCGCCAGGTGATCAGCGAGCAGGCGGAAAAGCATTCCGGCCAGGGACTGAAAATGACAGCGCTCATCGAGCAGAAACAGAACAATCCCGGGTTGATCCATGCGGTTGCCGGAACCGCGGTGATGATGCTGCTCTTTGGTCTTGTCGCCATGGGCGCAGGATTGCTGGAAGAAAAAGAGAACGGCACGCTGAAAAAGCTGCTTTATTCGCCGGTGAGCCCGAACCAGATCCTGTTCGGGAAAATGCTTGCTTCAAATGTCGTGGCGATGGTGCAGCTGACGGTGATGTTCATTTATGCGTCATACATGTTCCGTCTCGACCTCACGATGAACACGCCCGCGCTGATCGTAATGATGCTCACCACGTCGTTCGCGTGCTCGGGCTTCGGAATGTTCCTTGCCTCTGTGGCGAAAAGCCGGCAGCAGGTGCAAATGCTGTCGACGCTGTTCGTGCTTTCCATGTCTGCGATCGGCGGAAGCATGGTGCCTTCGTTTATGATGCCCGCATTCATGCAGAAAATTTCCGTGCTGTCGGTGAACTACTGGTCCATCCAGGGCTTTTATGATATCTACTGGCGCAACCTCGCGTTCAACGATCCTGTATTCCTCATGCGCCCGATCATGCTCGTGGTTATCGGTGCAGGAATGATCACGCTGAGCATGATCTTTTTCAGGCGGAATGTGATGAAGCTTTCGTGATGTGGTGTCATCCTTCGATACGTCCCGCTTACGCGTGACTACTCAGTCTGACTGCGCGGTGAAATTGTGCAGTCATTCTTTGGTACGTCCTGCTTACGCGTGACTACTCCGTCTGACTGCGCGGTGAAATTGTGGTGTCATCCTTCGGTACGTCCCGCTTACGCGTGACTACTCAGTCTGGCGTGCGGCGGAATGGGTTTCCCATGGAAAGGCGGTTCTCATAGTCAGACTGAGTAGCCGCGCCTTGCGGCGTACCGAAGTCTGACTATCCATCATTGATCATTCATTCTTACCTTCGCACCCATGAACCGTCCTATCCGTGTTCTTGTTGCGAAAGTCGGCCTCGACGGCCACGACCGCGGAGCGAAAGTGATCGCCTCCTTCCTGCGCGATGCGGGAATGGAAGTTATTTACACCGGGCTGCGCCAGACACCCGAAATGGTCGTCAATGCCGCGTTGCAGGAAGACGTCGACGCGATCGGCGTGAGCATCCTCTCCGGCGCGCACATGACGGTGTTCCCGAAAATCCTCTCGCTCCTGAAAGAAAAAGGGATGAACGATGTGCTCCTCACCGGCGGCGGCATCATTCCCGATGCAGATATGAAAAAGCTCAACGAGCTGGGCGTCGGAAAACTTTTTCCTCCCGGCACCGATACATCCGAAGTGGTGAATTACATCACGGAGTACGTGAAAACCCATCGCAATTTCTGACGTGGAGCCAGGTGTCCGCACCTCGCTTCGCAAATAAAAAGCGCCGACCCTGATCATGCGGCCGGCGCTTAGACAACGCCCCGGAATTTCCGGGACGTCGCTTCAAAAACCAGTTGACGGAATTATTGCTTGACGAAGCGTTGCACGGTAAATCCTCCTTTGCCGTTGTCGAGCTGCAGGAAGTAAATGCCGTTCTCGAGGCTGGACACCCTGATGATATTTCCGTCAAGGATACCCTGGTCTGAAACTCTTCCGCTGATATCCACGATGCGGTATGCTTTCCCCTGTAAAGCGTAATCTGTACGGATGCGGATCTCGTCGCTCGCCGGGTTCGGGTACAGCGACCATTGTGTTTGTTCCTGCTCGTGAATTCCGGTGGGCAGAACGTTCACGTAATATGGCAGCGACATTGCTTCCGGCGCGAGGCGGAATACGTTTATCGTCTGGCACATGGTATCTGAACACTGGTTAATGGCATCGTACACCATGAGGCAGATCGTGTAGGTTCCCGTTTGCGAATACACGTGCGACGGGTACGCGATCGTGTCCGGCGCTGTATTATCGCCCCACGTCCAGTAATACTGCATGGTCGGAGAGCCGGTGGAATAATTGTACGCCCACGCCTGCTGCGAGTTTGAAGAGTCAGGGATCACAACGAAGTTCGCAGAACACAGGGGCCCGGAATTCGGTCCCCAGACGTTTACCGAAGCACAGTAATAGCTGGAACACTGGTTCGCGGAATCGGAAATGTAAAGGCAGACGTTGTATGTGCCCGGGTAAGTGTACGCGTGTGTCGGGTTCTGCAAAGTGGAATAATTCCCGTCGCCGAAATCATAATAATAACTCGTGCCGACAGTGGTGCCGAGGGAATTGTTCATGAAGTCTACCGTGTCTGCCGTCGACTGGTTGTAGATGTAATTCGCCTGGCAGGACGACGACGATGATGCTGTCAGCGTGACGCTGGCGCACGACTGGCAGCCGTTCGCATCAGTGACGCAAACCGAGTAAGTTCCCGGGGGCAGGTTGTAATCATACGCGCCGGTTGCGGAATTGCTCCACATGTAGGTATACGGCGGCGTTCCCGCGCTTGCGGAAGCTTCGAGTACGCCGTCATTGCAAGTGGAGCAGCTGGAGTTCTGCACAACAAATGCGTTGACTGAAAGGTTGCAGAGCACGTTGCCGTACACGCTTACTGTATCGCAATAGGAAGACTGGCAGAACGTGAGTGAATCGTACATATACAGGCAGGCGACGTACGTGCCGGGTCCGCTGTATGTATGCGATGCGTTCTGTGTATACGCGTATTGCTGGTCGCCGAAATCCCAGTAGAAAATAGTGGAGTTCGGCACAATGGGTTGTGATGTGTTCGCGAAGTCGATCACGTTGTTCTGCGATTGCGACCATGTATAGCTGGCCGAGCACTGGCTGTGCGCGTCGAGGCTGACGATCGTTGCGGCAGCGAGAAATGTTTTTGTAAAGAGGTTCATATACGGTTTGGTTAAATGGTTGAGCATTGATTTCATGGCAATGTTACGCGCGCCTGCCGGAAAAGTTAAACCCAATACCTTGTTTTCTTACCCGCCCAGCGCGTAAAAAGTCACGCATAGCGGAAGGTTGAAAACCAAAACCGCCGAAAAGGTACTTTTGCACCATTGCATGAGACCGGAAGACCTCGACATAAAAAATTTCTCCTACGATCTGCCCGATGAAAAGATCGCACGCTTTCCATTGGAGAAACGCGACGATTCGAAGCTGCTGGTGTACCGCGACGGAAAGATTTCGGAATCTGTTTTCAGGAATATGGCGATGCTTATCCCTGCGGAAAGCCTGCTCGTTTTCAACTCAACGAAAGTGGTGCATGCACGGCTGCTCATGCAACGGAAAAGCGGGGCCACGGTGGAGATCTTCTGTACGGATTCCGGCGAAACAGATATGGATTTTCCACGCCTGCTGGGCAAAACCGGCAGTGTCACCATCCTTGCGTTCATCGGCAACGGCAAAAGATGGAAGGAGGACGAAAGGTTGGGTGCGACGCTGAAAATCGGTGAAAAATCTTTCGCGCTGGAGGCGCTCCGTGCGGGGCAGAAAGAAGACCAGTTCCTCGTTCATCTTTCCTGGAACGATGCGGATATCCCGTTTTTGGAAATTCTCGGGGCGGCCGGGAAAGTTCCGCTGCCTCCGTATCTCGGCCGCGATGAGGAAGAGAACGACCGGTCGCGTTACCAGACGGTTTACGCACGCACGGAAGGATCAGTTGCCGCGCCGACGGCGGGCCTGCATTTCACGGAACATGTCCTGGACGAATTGCGCAGGAAGAACGTGCACCTCGCGGAAGTGACATTGCACGTGGGCGCGGGAACGTTCAGGCCCGTGAAAGCAGCCACCATGGCGGGTCACGAAATGCACCGCGAGCAGGTTTTCATTCCGGAAGCGCTCGTGGAAATGCTGTGCGATAAAAAAATGAAACCCGTGATCGCCGTGGGAACGACGTCGCTGCGCACGCTGGAAAGCATTTACTGGTTCGGAAGGCAGCTCGTACTGCAGCCCGGAACATTCCGCAACGAGCTCTTCGTTTCGCAATGGGAACCGTATGAAGAAGGTCCGGATGTCCCGGCTGAAATTGCGCTGCGGGCCGTGCGCGACTGGATGACCGGGAACAACCATGAAACGCTCGAAGGCTACACGAAGCTGCTCATCGCGCCAGGATACCGGTTCCGCATCGCCGACGCGCTCATCACGAATTTCCACCAGCCGCAAAGCACGCTGCTGCTCCTTGTCGCGGCTTTCACCGGTGATGATTTCCGCAGGATTTATGATTACGCATTGCAGCACGATTTCCGTTTTCTCAGCTATGGCGACAGCAGCCTGCTGTGGAGGAAATGACGCTAACGCAATTACAGCCAGTATCCATTTTTTTATCACGGCGCGCCGGTTTCTGTTTCCTCTGTCATTGGCATCCTGGCCCGATGATTGGAATGCCGGGCGTACAAACCCCCGATTTCCCTAACTTCGTGTGCAATTTTCTATGCGGACGCGAGCCTGGGTTTTCCTGCTTTTTCTCTTCACCGGCGCCGGTGTTTTTTTCGGAATCCGTGCGTTCTGGACAGGACTTGCCGTCACCGATTTCCATGCGCTCACCAATTACCGCGATCACGCGAACACCATTACCGTCGATCTTTCCGATGCGGTATACCGCGGCATTGAAATTCCAACCGTGCGCCAGCTCCCGGGTGGAAAATTCGTTTTTTCCTTCAACGTGAAGAACAGCAATTTCAGCAAGCGGAAATTCTACTACAAAATTTATTACCAGGACGATTCCTACAAATTCCCGGAATACAGCGAAGCCGGTGGAATGAAATACGAAAACCGGTTGTCGTCCCGGAACTTTTACGGATCGTGGGGTGAAACGGAGGAAAGTTTCCGTCCCA
>DASTSF010000562.1:0-7374 GCA_035760825.1 Bacteroidia bacterium | reverse complement strand
ATGCGTAACTGCAACATACAATACGCTGCCCGCACTCGATAACGGCTACTGGACCATCACCGCTTCCACCAATCCCACATCGGGCACGTACAACACTACGCTTTACAGCACGAATTACACCAACGCAACAGGCGCCGGCTACACCGTTATGAAAGCAACAACAGGCGCGGGCCCCTGGGGACTGAACGGAACCTGCGTGGTAACGAGCACGGCTTCGAACACGCAACGGACGGGCATGAACGGATTCTCCGCATTTGCAGTGGCGCAGTCGGCCGTTCCGCTGCCGATCGAGCTGCTTTCATTCACCGGAACCGCAGAGGACGATTACAATCACCTGATCTGGTCTACCGCTTCCGAAACGAACAACAATTACTTTACGCTCGAGCGATCGGTGGACGGAGTTACTTACCAGGAAATAGGAAGACAGAACGGCGCGGGTACGACCACCACGCGGCAGGATTATTCCATGAACGACCTGAACCCGGTGGAAGGATTCAATTATTACCGGCTCAAACAGACGGACTTCAACGGCAACAGCACGTATTCCAGCGTCATTTCACTTGAATTCCACCGCGGGCACATGTCCGTTACGAACGTCAAGCCCAACCCGACCAACGGGGAACTGAACTTCGACTTCTCGACGCCGACCGAAACCGAGATCCGTTACATCATCACCGACATGACGGGCCGCATCGTGGTGGACGAGACGAAAGTGGTGAAGCCCGGTGTGAATACGATCACCACATTGATCGACGAGGAAGGCGCAGGTGTTTATTCGCTGAAGATCATCGAGGAAAAACATGGTTTCATTTCCGTTACGCGCGTTGTTAAATATTGAATTTTCAGATTTTCACGAAAAGGCTCCCCCGGGAGCCTTTTTCTTTTTGTGCAGGAACGACTTACTAAAGATTGGACCCCAAACGTTATATTTGTATCTCTTCAAAAACAAACTGTGAAAGCAAGGACAGCTGCTATTTTTTTAATCCCGGCCATCTTTCTTGGACAATCCATTTCCGCACAGGTTCTGACTGCAGAAGCGGGAACCGGCAGGATGATCTGCCCGGGAACAACGGCTAATCTCGGGGGCAGTCCTACCGCATCGGGGGGAACTTCGCCGTATACGTATCACTGGACGCCTTCCGGCAACATCAGCAGCACCACTTCTTCCAACCCGATCGCCAACCCGGTCGTTCCCACATGGTATTTCGTAACGGTAACGGATAATGCGGGAAATACGGCAACGGATTCCGTATTCATCAACCTCGATCCCATTTACGCGAACAACGCGGGCAATGACACATCGATCTGCATCAACTCCACCGGCACGCTCGGCGGAATGAACAACAGCACCAGCGGCGGGGTCAGCTTTACCTGGTCTCCCGGGGCTTCGCTCGACAACCCGAATGCGCCGCGACCGGTCACTTCCGCAACCACGACGACAACTTATTCGCTCACGATCACCAGCACGGCATCCACGCCCAACTGCCCGAGCAAATCGTACACGGTAACCGTGACCGTAAATCCATTGCCTGTTGTGGATGCATGCTGCTTCACCACGATCAACGAAGGCGAATCGACTGTTCTGAACGCTACGGGCGCAACTGATTACAACTGGGCGCCTTCGAATACGCTGTCAGCGGGAAACATGCCTTCCGTCACCGCCGAGCCGGTCACCACGACGCAATACGCCGTGTGGGGAACAGACGTCAACGGCTGCACGAACTGGGACACGGTCACCGTGATCGTTATTCCCAGCAGCGAAATCGTTTACTACAACACTTTTTCACCGAACGGCGACGGCATCAATGATTTTTTCTACATCGGCAACGCCGGAAAATATCCCAACTCGCGTCTTGAAGTTTACACGCGCACGGGACAGCTCGTTTACGCCAAGACCGGTTACGACAACAGCTGGGATGGCACGAACTACGGCGACAAGCTCCCGGAGGCCACTTATTATTACCGTTTCGATCCGGGTGACGGATCACCCCCGCATTTTGGCAACGTGACGATCGTAAGGTGAACCGACAACAAGACCAATGAGAAAAATACTTTTCTTTTCCCTGATCTTTTTTGCCGCCGCGTTGCCGGCACAGCAGTTGCCGGAATTCACACAGTTCCCTTCCATCCTGTGGCAGATCAATCCTGCCTATACCGGGACGAAAAGCACCATCGATGCGCGCCTCGATTACCGCAAGCAATGGATGGGTTACGATGGCGCACCGGTCACGCAGTTCGCGGGCGTCAACAGCCGGTTATGGAAGGGACGTCTCGGTGTGGGCGGTACGCTTTACAAAGATGAAACGGGCCCTTCACGGCGTTTCATTTATTCCTTCCAGGCGGCGTATCACCTCAAGCTGCCGGATGTGGAATTCTGCGCCGGGTTTTCCATGAATTTTGACAAGTACACGCTTGACGAAACGAAAATGACCACGCACTGGACGAATGATCCGCTCGTGAATAATACGCTTATCGACTTCGACAAAAACAAAAACGCAACGGGCGGAGTGCTGCTCTACAACGACCGTTTCCATTTCGGTCTCGCCATCACGAATTTCATCGACACGCACGCGGATTTCTTCACGACCGATACGACGGGCAGCCGGGTGAATTACAAAGCGCATTATTATTTCACCTGCGGCTATAACTTCAACAAGAACCCCGATTACGTCTGGGAAAACAACATCATGGGAACGTATGTCGCCGGGCTGCCGATGACG
The DNA here is from genome assembly GCA_035760825.1 of Bacteroidia bacterium. GTDB lineage: Bacteria > Bacteroidota > Bacteroidia > Palsa-965 > Palsa-965. The sequence goes on along the minus strand of DASTSF010000562.1, from coordinate 4,654 downwards.
CTCGATTACAACCTGCGTGTGCATTACAAAGAAAAAATTCTCGCGGGATTCGCATGGCGTCTCCGCGATGCACTTTCCCTGCAGGCGGGTTATGTTCTTTTCGAAAGCGTGCAGGTGATCTACTCCTACGATTTCGGCATCTCTCCCCTGCGTAAAGCGCACAGCGGAACGCATGAGCTGATGATCGGCTACCGGTGGAATTTCGGCCAGCACAAAGGCGGCTACCGGAATTTTGACGACTTCCAGAAACAGAAATACCACATTTTCTGATCTTCAGGGAACGATCGCGTATTTCTGCGCCGCTTCCTCTCTCCTGCAGGAATTGAAATGCCACCATTCGGTCTGTATACCGAAAAAACCGGCGCTGTACATCACGCTGCGAAGTATCTCGCGGTTCATCACCTGGTTGCGCGTCAGCGCTCCTGAAGACAGCAATTCCTTTTCTTTTTCCGGGTGCGCGAGCTCTCCGAAAAAATCGAACGGCGTTCCCATGTCCAGCGGAATCCCGTTGTCGTCGATAATGCTGAGATCGACTGCAGCGCCGTAATTGTGCAGGGAGCCGTTGCCGGGATTGGACAGGTATTTCTGCTTTTCCCCCGGAGGAAGCTTCAGCGTATCCCACATCATCTGCTGGATATGGAGGGGACGCACGGCATCGTAAACGATAAGCGAGTAATACGGAAATTTCCGGTGCAGCTCCTGCTGCGCCTTGACAAGCTTCCGCGCCACATCGGGCTGAAGAAAACATTTATCGAAATCGCCGTACATGTCGGCACCGGTGAAATTGTTCTGCGTGGAATAACGCAGCTCGACGCGAATGGAGGAATCCAGTTCCCGCACATCGACAAGACCCGCCGCGCGCAATTGTTTTTCGAGCTCCGGAACCGGTTTGTCTCCGGCTGATTTTACAGAATCGGCGGGAGCAGGCGTATCGCTTTTATCTGCAGCCGGTGAAACAGAATGAACCTGTGCGGACTGTTTATTATCTTCCGTGCACGACGAAAAAAAAGCGACAGCAAGAATGAAAGCCAGCTCTTTCATTGCCTGAAATTACCAAGTAATCCGGATGTTTCCGCCATTTCCGCTCACCGGATATTTGCCTTTCAACACAGGCAGCAGCCGCCTGCGTAAGAGGCCTTTCCCTTCCGGGATTTCTGCTTACTTTCGATCTTCATTAAACCTAACAGACTCCAGATGAAAACAAGAATTATAGTTGGTTTTGTCGCTTTCGGGGCATTGTTCTCCTTTGCCGTGAAGAATGCATTTTCCGGAAGCAGCAATTACACAGCGATCGACACCAAAAATTTCGACACGAGTGTCCGTCCCCAGGATGATTTTTACGAATACGTGAACGGGAACTGGATCAAGAACAATCCTATTCCTGCCACGGAATCCGGCTGGGGAAACTTCAACGTGCTCAATGAAAAGAGCCAGAACGCGCTTCTTTCCATCTGCAACGACGCAGCCAAAGGAACAGCCGCGAAAGGAAGCAACATGCAGAAGATCGGCGATTTCTACGCTTCCGGCATGGATTCCGCAGCGATCGAAAAAGAAAAGTTCTCCGCTGTAAAACCGGAGATGGACGAGATCAGCAAGCTGAAGGACATGAACGGCATCACGCCGCTTATCGCCGACATGCACAAAATGCAGGTCACCCCGGGGTTCGGATTTTTTGTGATGGCCGACCAGAAAGACAGCAAGACCAACGTCGCCTACATTTTCCAGTCGGGAATGGGTCTCCCGGAAAAAGCTTTTTACAAAAGCGACGAGCTTAAAATGTTCCGCGAGGAATACAAAAAGCACCTGACGAATATGTTCGGCCTCATGGGCGACAACGCGGACGACGCGCAGAAAAATTCCGACATGGTGTTCAACCTCGAATCCATGCTTGCGGATTCCGCCATGTCAGCCGTCGAGCAGCGCGACATCGAAAAGCAGTACAACAAAATGTCCGTTGCCGATCTGTCGAAGCTTTGCCCGAACTTCAACTGGACCGCTTACTTCAAATCGATCGGCGTTCCTGATCTGAAAGAAGTGATCGTTTCGCAGGTTTCTTTCATGCGCCAGTTCAACGCGCTGCTGAAATCGCAGCCGGTCGACGCGTGGAAAGCCTATATCCGCTGGCATTTCATCGACGCCGTCGCAGCCAAGCTCCAGTCCGACGTGGTGAACGAACATTTCCATTTTTACGGAACGATCATGTCCGGCGTGCAGAAAATTCAGCCCCGCTGGAAACGCGTGCTTTCGGCAACCGACGGCGCGCTCGGCGAAGCGCTCGGACAGATTTACGTTGAACGCAACTTCAGCATGGAAGCCAAGCAGAAAGTGAACGTGATGGTGGACAACCTCATCGCCGCTTTCGAAGATCGCATCAAGACACGCACGTGGATGAGCGATCCCACCAAGGACAAAGCAGAGAAAAAGCTGCAGACGATCCTGCGCAAGCTCGGCTTCCCTGACAAATGGAGAGATTATTCCGGGCTGAACGTAGTGCGCGGATCTTACGTGAGGAATTTCCTCAACGCGAACAAATTCGATTTCCAGTACAACATCGGCAAGCTGAAGAAGCCGGTCGACCGCATGGAATGGGGAATGACGCCGGCAACGATCAACGCCTATTACAACCCGTCGAACAACGAGATCGTTTTCCCTGCAGGCATTATGCAGGCTCCGTTCTTCGATCCGAATGCTGACGACGCGGTGAACTACGGCGCCATGGGCGCGATCATCGGCCACGAGCTTACGCACGGCTTTGATGACCAGGGTTCACAATACGACGAGGTCGGGAACATGGTGGACTGGTGGACGGACGACGACCGCAAAAATTTTGAAGCAAGAACGAAAAAACTTTCCGACCAGTTCAGCAGCTTCGTCGCCATCGACAGCCTGAACCTGCACGTGAACGGCGACCTCACGCTCGGTGAGAACATCGCCGATCTGGGCGGGCTGACCATCGCCTACCACGCTTATATGCGTTCGCTCACGGGCAAGCCCGAACCTCCGAAGATCGACGGCTTCACGGGCCAGCAGCGTTTCTTCCTTTCCTGGGCACAGGGATGGAGAAACAGCCAGCGCCCGGCGGCGCTCATCCAGCAGGTGAAGAACAACCCGCACTCACCGGCAAAATTCCGCGTGCTGGGTCCGCTCTCCAACCTCGCAGAATTTTATGATGCATTCGGTGTGAAAGAAGGCGATAAAATGTGGCGCAAACCTGAAGATCGCGTCGAGATCTGGTAATACCACGGATTGAGACATCCCCGGCCCCGGCTCTGCCGGGGCTTTTTTTTTATTCCCGGCAGACTATTTTCTCCGGCCGAACGACATTAAGAACGTGGCACAACGCAACTCCGCCCAACCGCTTAAATAAGTATCTTTGCCGCCGTTGCACAATTAGTTCTTGATGGATAAAAAGTCGCTTACCGGTTTCATTCTTATCGCGCTGATCTTCCTGGCGTGGTCTATCTATAATTCGAAGGAGAAAGAAAAAGAAGCCGCCGCAGAAAAACATTACACCGATTCCGTTTTCACGGCCGATTCCCTGCATTCTCTCACCGAGCAGAAGCAGAAAAAGCATGCGCAGGACAGTATCGCCGCGCTCAGCAGGAATGCGGCGCCGGTAAACAAGGATTCCCTCGTGAAAGCGAAAGAAACCGCTGTCTTCGGATGCTTCTCAAAATCAGTTTTTGGCGATAACAAGCCGGTCGTTATTGAAAATGAAAAGCTGAAGGCCTGGATCTACCCGCGGGGCGGCATCATCGGGCAGGTGGAGCTGAAAGGACAGAAAACATCCGACGGCAAGCCGCTCATTCTTTTTTGCGACGATTCCACCCACTTCGGGCTCGGCTTCTTCGACCAGCAACGCAGGAGGCTGCGCACCGATTCGCTTTATTTCAATGTATACGGCAGCGGGTTTTCCGTGAAAGGTGCGGAGCACAATTCCGTCACGCTCCGCCTTTATACCGACGACGACAAAGGCTACATCGAATACTGCTACACGCTGAAAGGGAATTCCAACCTCGTGGGCTGCACGGTTTCGTTCAGGAACATGAACACCGTTTTCCCCGACGATATGCACACGGTCGACCTCAACTGGGTGATGAAAGCGCCGTCGCAGGAAATGAGCATCAAGAACCAGCGTGCGATCTCCACCGTATTCTACAATTTCGACGGTGAGGACGGCGTGGAAAGCCTCAGCGAAACCAAGGACGAGAAGAAAGATTTCACCGGCGAGCCGAAATGGGTTTCGTTCAAGCAGCAGTATTTTTCCTCCATTCTCATCGCCGACCGGAAGTTCGCGAACTCGGGAACGGTCGAGGTGAAAACGCCTTCGGACCCGTTCATCGTGAAAAATCTCGGCGCCGTGATCGGCATCCCGTTCGGGCACACAGCACGTGAAACCTTCCCGATAAAAATGTATTTCGGTCCGAACAAATTTTCGGAGCTGAGCTCATACCATCTTCATCTCGAGCGCGAGATCAACCTCGGATCGTCTTTCTTCGGATCGATCAACCGTTATATTTTCGTTCCGCTGTTCAGCTTCCTCGGCGGTATTTTCCCGAACAACTACGGACTTGTCATCCTGCTGCTGACCGTGATCGTAAAGATCGTCCTCTTCCCTATCGCGTACAAATCATTCATCTCCGCTGCGAAAATG
>DASTSF010000561.1:0-3324 GCA_035760825.1 Bacteroidia bacterium | reverse complement strand
CCGACAAAAAATCCGAAAAGCGTTCCGTAAGGGTGGATGAGATCGATCGTTTTTACGATCAGTTCATTGATGCAGAAGATCATTTTACGCTGACCGCTTGCATCTTTTTCAACGCTCACGCGCAGCCAGTTCTTCCCGTTCTTATTGATAATGGGATTTTGCTCGGGATGAAAATCGTCGTAGAGCTTATGATCGTGCAGCGTGCTGAAACCGAAGCTGCCGTCGGCTGTAATGTAGAAGATGTGAAAATTACCGAGGTCCGCCGCGCCCCAGCAGATCCCATAGGAAACGCCCGTTTTCCCGGAAACGTACCCGGCCATGGCTTCCACGCGGAATTCGCCCGCCGTATCGATCGTCACACCTTTCACATCATTGTAAAAAGAACCGAGCTTCTGGTTGACATCCAACACACCGCCCGTCACGTTCGCCGTTACCGAATCATCATCACGCACGAACCATTCGTTCGAATTGTCGTCGAACGGATCATACGCGAAGAACTGCGCCTTTAATCCACAGAAAGCAAACAGGAAAAGCAGTGACAGGATTTTTTTCATCGTGCAAAGATAACGGTATACAGTATGGCGATAAATGCTTTCACCCGTTTACCCGCGAAGGACACAAAGCATGCCACAGGTTCAGTCGAACAGCGAAAGCTGTGCGTCACCTGCGCGGGGGTTGAACAACGAAAGATCGAATTCGAAATCGCGGTCGCGGGTGAAATATTTCTGCCGCGACACGCGGAACAATTTCCCGATGCTTTCCGCAACAGCGCCTTCGCCGCGCATACGCGTTCCGAAACGGCTGTCGTTCACTTTCCCGCCGTGGCATTCCTGCACCTGGTGCCAGACTTTTTCCGCGCGGTCGGGAAAATTTTTCTGCAGCCAGTCGCGGAAAATATCACCGATCTGCCCGTTCAGGCGTACGATCGTCATCCCGGCCGTATCCGCGCCCGCTTCAGCGGCGAGACGCATCACTTCCGGTATCTCGTGGCTGTTGATCCCGGGGATCACCGGGGCGACCATCACACCGACAGGCACGCCGGCTTCATCAAGACGCCGGATGGTATCGAAGCGTTGCCTGTACGTGGCTGTTCTCGGCTCGAGAATTCTCCGCATGTTCTCATCCGTTCCTGTCACGCTGATCATGACATGCACGAGCCTGAGCTTCGCCATTTCAGTGAGCAGGTCGAGGTCGCGCAGGATGAGCGAGTTCTTCGTGATCATCGCCGCCGGGTGCCGGAATTTCAGCAGCACCTCCAGCATTTTCCGCGTGATGTTCAGTTTCCGTTCGACGGGCTGGTAGCAATCGGTATTCCCGGAAAACATGATGGGCTCGGGCACATGCTTCGGGTTTGACAATTCCTTCTGCAGCAATTCCGCCGCATTTTCCTTGACGATGATCTTGCGTTCGAAATCGAGGCCGGCGCTGTAACCCCAGTATTCATGCGTGTTGCGCGCATAACAATACACGCAGCCGTGCTCGCATCCCTGGTACGGATTCATGGAAAGCCCCATGAGGTCGGGACTGTCGACGCGGTTGATAATGGTTTTCGGATGTGTGTAAATGATCTCCGTCTTCTCATCGAGGAGAAGCGGTTCATCGATCATCTCGAAATGTTCCTGTACGGCTTTTTCTTTGAGAAAACGGTTGTGCGGATTGATCTGCGAACCGCGCCCGCGGAAATACCCGGGATCTTTTTCTTCTTCGTTCATGTTCATCAAACGCCTCCGCTGATGAATGCCTGCGTAGCTAATGTACATAATTTACAGCTGCGTAAACGGCTTAATGACGAGACGGAAACAATTCATCCCGAAACTCCAGGCTAAAAACACGGAACACACCTGCTCAACATTCCGGGTTTCAAAGTGGTAACGGCTAACGGCACCCTTTGATCACGCAACCTTTGAACGCCTGCAGGAAACAGCCCGGTGAATTTCCCAGGCTGCCGTTGTCCCATTGCACGGACAATGTTTTGCTGTAAGGACCCGTGCGGTTGGCGGCATCGAAATAGATAATCACTCGTGCTGTATCGCCGGGATTGAGCACGGGGTTGTTGCCTTCCAGGTCCGCCATCGATCCGCCGTCGCTGGTGGTGACCCTTGTAATGGTCAGCGGGGTGAGTTTCGACTCATTTTTCAGAAGCACGATGCGTTTTATCACACCGGCCGTATCGCTGCAGACCGTGTCAAAATCGAGTGAAGAAAGGCAGACGAGCGCATCCGCTGAACCGGGTTTCGGCGAGAGGAGGTTTGCTTTTATGAAAAACGGGACGGGCATGTAATACGGCGGAAAAGCAACATCGATCCTGGAAACAGAGCTGCCGGAATCGAGGTACGCTGTGTTAAGCGCTATGCGCAGATGGAATGTATCCCCGGGCAGAACGGAATCCTTATTCGCAGTAATCTGTTTGTCGGGCATGAGTCCCGTATGAAGCGTTCTGTCTCCCTTGTTGACGAGGACAAATCCGGCGATGGCGTCGTCGCCCCGTTTCACGGTACCGGCGTTGAAAACGTTATCCGGAAACAGGCTGAGTCCGTTCGGAAGAAAACCAATGTCAGGAACAAGCGCGTATGAAAACATGTAATTCGACTCGTCTTCCGTTTTCGTGCGGAGATGAAAAAAAACAGCGCAGCCGGAGGCGAAATAACCTCCCAGGCGGTTTCGAAGATCCAGCGTGACCGGAACGTCCGCGGTGCTTCCGGGGAAAATGATCAGCGGAAATGCAGTCGTAACGGAAATGTCGCCGGGCGCTGTGCGGATCGAATCCACGAAAATGTCTTCATCCGATTTGTTCCTCACAACAAGATCAGCCGGCGACAGTCGTCCCGCTATCGCCGTCGCCATGCCGGTTACAGGTCCGGAAGAAAAGCTGACCGGTTTGCTGTAATCATCGTTGATCAAAATGAGCGCATCGCTGTTTTTGTCACTGGTGATGATCCGGTACCTGCGCTGCGGCGGACCACCGGGATCGTACGTAATGACAATGACACCCGCCTGGTGCGGGCCAAGCTCCGGCGGCATTTTTACACTGCCGCCGGCATTCATCCACAAGGTGTCGGTTCCGTAATTTTCCTTTGCACCCTTCAGGACAATTTTCACGGAACCTGCGTTGGTGCATTTCACACGCACTTCCTTGTATTTAAGGACAACAGCGCTTTTCTGATTTGAAAAGAACATGAACGGGACCGTATCACCGGAAACGGCGCAAGGTTCCACTTTCAGCGACTGTGAAAAAACACGGCAGGCCGGAAAAAGAAACAGAAACAGGAAAAGGAGGCGTTTTACCACGCCGTGCGAACAGCAAAAAATATGCCCGGAAAACTT
>DASTSF010000560.1:0-2481 GCA_035760825.1 Bacteroidia bacterium | reverse complement strand
TGACGAAAAGCCCGATGTCATCGCCTTCCGTGTTGATGGGAATTCCCATGTTTACGGGTGTCTGCCACACGCCTTTTTCATTGGCGCGGGAATAATAAATATCATACCCGCCAAGTCCCGGAAAACCGGTGGAACTGAAATACAACGTCTGGCTGTCCGTGTGAATGAACGGAGATTTTTCATCGCCGGATGTATTGATCGTCGGACCGAGATTTTCAGGAACGCCCCATTCCCCGTCGAATCCTTTATGCGTCACCCAGATGTCGATGCCGCCCTGTCCGCCGGGACGGTTGCTGGCAAAATACAGCGTGTTTCCATCGGCGGAAACAGAAGGCTGCGAATCCCAGTAAACGGGATCGTTCACTTTATCGCCGAGCGAGCGCACGGGCGTCCACGAGCCATCGATGAAATCGGTGGTGTAGATATCCGTATTCGGCCCGTCTTTCCCGTCTTTCGTGATCGTGTAAAAAAGATGCTTGTTGTCGATCGTCAGCGTGGGCCCGCCTTCATTCGGGTTCTGGTTGAACGGATCGTCCATGCGCGTGCCTTTATCGAACGTTCCGTCGGGCTGGCGGAAGCTCTGCGTAAACACTTCATCGGTAGAGGAAGTTCCCCACACGCGGTCCATCTGGCTGACGGGAACGCGGCGGATATACATCGCCATCGTGTTATCCGGGGAAATGATCGCCAGGTATTCGTCCATCGACGTGCAGATGTAATTCACGGGATGCGGATTGAACGGGTGCGGATTTTTTTTCACGTCGACAAAAAACTTCGACCACCGCAGCATCTCTTTCGCCTGGCCCTGGTAAAAATCATAATCATCGCCGAGCTTTTTCGGATCATCCGCGTCGTAATCGATAAATTTCTGGAGGTAGATGATCGCATCGGGATAATTTTCATCGAGGTAATACTGCGTGCCGAGCAGGTAAAAAGGCTGCGCGCCGTATTTCGGGCACACATCGCACACTTTTTTCAGGTAAGGTTCGGCTGCAGGATAACGGTCCGAATTTCCATCGGCTTTCGCTTTGTTCATGATCATCTTCGCCATCGCCATGTTCGCATCCGCCCAGTCGGGTTCCAGCTCCAGCGCTTTCTGCAGGAACGCCTTGCGTTCATCCCAGCTGTATTTTTTGTGATCCTTGCTCTTGTCGAAGTTCTTCTGCGCCTCTTTGTCGTCGATCTGCTGGCAATCGCCACCTGTAGAGGTATTGTCGTCGTCATCCTGCGCCAATGCGACGGAAGGACGCAGAAATACAAACACGAATGCAGCAAGCAAAATGTAACGGACCGGTTTCATAGGATTCTGGTTGATTTAGCTATAACGAAAGTTATGCCATTTTGGTACAGGAAATTTCTGATGCACAGATGCAGCCACGCACAAACCGACGGCCGGAAACAAACACTTCTGCATGTTGATCAATCAGCCGATCACCACGTTATTTGCATTTGGCATCTTTATCCGCCTGCGCTTTGGCGTCAGCGTCGCGTTCGGCTTTGTCGGCGGCATCTTTCGCCTGTTTGTTCTTATCGTCGGCGGTCTTGCGCATCTGGTCGGCGAGCGCCTTCTTCGCCGCTTTCTCGAGCGGGTTCTTGTAGCTCTTTTCCGTTTTGTCCGCCTCGGCATACGCCGCCGTTTTCGCATCATCGGCAGCTTTGTACGCCGCAGCCTTTGCATCTGCCGCCGCTTTGACCGCCTGGTCGAGCTGCTTCTGCGCTTCATCACACGCTTTGTTCACCGCCACATTTTTCACGCTGTCCACTTTCTGCGTGACGACATTCGTAAGATTATCCTTCAGCTGGTCCATGAGATTCGTGCCGGCCTGCTTGAGATTGGTTGAAACCGTAGGATTCGTCACCGTTCCGCCGAAGATAGCGGCGACATTCACCACATCCCCAAGCTGTACGGGAACGCCTTTCGAATTCGCCTGCGAAACAAGTCCGTTGAGCGCAGTGTTCGCCGGACCGAACTCATCGCGCGGAATGGCAAGATCCATCACGTAGTTGATCGTCTGGTCGATTCCCGTGGAGCCTCCCATTTTCCCGGTCGCTTTGCCCGCTTTGAAATCGAACGGATCAGTGGAAACTCTCCCGTTTTCGATCTTGTAGCTGACAAGATTCAGATCGGACATCGTAACCTTGCTGAATTTATTGATCTTGAGCGCTTCGTCCAGCTTCTTCAGCGGTGCGAAACCGTTTATCTCCACCTGCTTCGTGGAAAGCGTTCCCTGCCCGTTGATCGTGTTCATCAGCGGCATCATGTCGGGACCGAGATTGCTTTTGTATTTCAGCTTCGTGGAAAATTTCCCTGTCGTGTATTGGCCGACCGGCGCCAGCTTCTGAACAGTATTGAATGTTTTGAACGTCTGCTGGATGTCGAAGTCCGTGATGTTCATGTCGAAATCCACCACCGGAACGGCGGGATCCTGCGTGCTGTATGATCCGTTCAGCAGCATGCTGCCGCCCATAAGATTCATCCTG
>DASTSF010000559.1:0-7316 GCA_035760825.1 Bacteroidia bacterium | reverse complement strand
GGCGGCGACTGGTACGCCAACCTCGAAACATCCCTGCCGAATCTCATCAAGTTCTGCAACGACAACATCAAAACGAACATCAACCCCGAGCAGGCGATCGTGGAAGTGGGAAGTCCCGATATTTTCAATTACCCGTTTGTGCACATGACCGGACACGGCAACGTGATCTTCTCCCAGCAGGAAGCGGACAACCTCCGCAATTACCTTACCGGCGGAGGATTCCTTCACATTTCGGATAATTACGGGCTCGACCAGTTCATCCGTCCGCAGATGAAAAAAGTTTTTCCCGAATTAGATTTCGTCGAGCTGCCGTTTTCGCATCCCATCTACCACCAGGTGTATGATTTCCCGAACGGTCTTCCGAAGATCCACGAGCACGACGGAAAACCCGCACAGGGTTTCGGGCTGATCTGGGAAGGCCGGCTGGTGTGTTTTTACGATTACCAGTGCGATCTCGGTGACGGCTGGGAAAGCCCGGAAGTTCACCACGATTCCCAGGAGATACGCCTGAAGGCGCTGAAGATGGGTGCCAATCTCGTCAACTACGCGCTCATGGGCGGTGAATCGAAGCACGACGAGGCGCAATAATTTTCTTCTTCCGGGAAATGGAAAACGGTGCGAAGGATTATTCGCCCGGGCAGATGTACACGTAATCGTTGACGGGATCGAACGAAGGCTCATGCTCGATGAGCGCTTCCGCCAGCTGGCGCAGGGCGTAGTTCCTCACGGGGCGGCCTTCATTCATTTCCTCGAGACGTGCGATGAAGCGGAACGGGATTCCCGTCCACACCTGCGCGAGAGGTTCCGAAATATCGGTGAATTTGAACTGCACCCACTTGTCGAACTCGGCGTTGGCGAATCCATGACTTCCGTTGAGCATACGCTCCGCGTTAACAGGAATAATGCGGATCCCCGTATTCATTTCCAGCATCTGTTTCGCCATAAGCGGGCCTGTTTCTGATTTTGTATGCGATCAAAAATAGAAGGCGCGCAAATGGCATGCAGGTATATCGTTTCGAAGTTTTCTACACCGGCGTGTTGGCGGAAATCGGAAAAGCGGGGGAAACGTTGTTGAAAACAGGCGCCGCGCGACGGTAAAATGGCCTGGAACCCTTGTGGAATAAGGAAAAACAAAACGTCAGCAATTGCTTCAGTTTTTGTTAATATCGGCGATGAAGAAGCAGAATGACGCCGTTTATTTTTTCAACACAGCAGCGGGACGGAAAAATTGCGGAGATGTCCCCGCAGGAGATGTAATAAAAAACCCCGGGGGGCCGGGGTGGTTTTTTTATTTGTAGCCGAGCATCATCACCAGGCAATCCGCCGGCGGAAGGGAATCGTTCGTGGCCGGAATGTCGTAATCGACGAAGAAGTGCATGCGCGCTCCGTCGGGATCGAAGGTTTGTACACGATTGCCGTCGAGCGCTTTCATCGTGAACAGCGCTTTGCGGTTCTTCGAATCTTTATCCTTGTTGTAAACGGTGATCGTCACATCGCGTGTTACAGCTTCGCTGTTGAACACAAAGCGGTATTTCTCACCGACGAAAACAGGCACTTCGATCTCTTTTACCTGCGCTTTTTTGCGGTAATAGATGCGGGTGACTTTTCCCGAATCGTACTTGAACGGATCGAGCGCAGCTTTCGCTTTTGCTTTCAATGCGTTCTGGTCGCACGTTTCAGCCGTCTGTATGGCAGCGGCGGTGAGCGCGACAAAAGCCACGATGGCGGGAAGGATGAACAGGAATGAACGTTTCATGAGGTATGCGGGTTTTGGAATTAGCCGTTTGAGATCATTTTATTCCGGAGGTCTTCGATCTTCTTGATGACGGGAGCGAGCTCCTCTTTCGTCGGGTGGACGTCCTTGAAATCGATATCCTGGTCGTCGTCAAGCTTTTTCATCGAGGGCATCGCGTTGATCGCATCGCGGATGTCGGTCATGTCTTTGATAAGTCCCGGCATGGAAGGATCTTTTGTTTCGTAATTCTTCAGTTCCGTCACAATGTTTCTCGATACGACCATCTGCTCGACGAGCGCAGCCACCACATCATCATTGCCGTCTTTCTTGTACACTTCGCAGCCTACATACATGGCTTCGATCCATGCACCCGCAAAGATCACACCGTAGAGGTCGTTCTGGTCATTCTTCGCCAGTTCCTTGTCGGTTTCGAACTGGATGTCGGCGATGATCTTGCCGAGCGAATCTTCATTATCGAGATTCTTATTGAAGCGATCGTAAAGATTGCCCTGGTCGAAAACGTTGCCGAGGTTAATCTGCTTGCCGAGGTCGCGGATCACTTTGAGCAATTGTCCGCCCTCGTTCGACTGCTTGTTCATTACACAGTACGCCATGTCGGAGCTGTAAACGCCCATATTTTCCGCACGCGAGAACATCGTGCTGTAGGTGCCGGCTTTGTCGGTCGTGTTGATGAGACCGGGAAGGTATTTGAGGCCCGAACGTTTGAACATGGAAGCAACGGCAAGGGGAGAAGGCAGCGTTGATTCAGGCATGTCCTCATCGTCCGCAACCTGCGTGGTGTCTTTCTTCGGTGTGGTGTCCACATTGTTGGTGGCGGGCTGATCGTTGCTGCACGCAAGCAGGAAGAACAGGGGGAGAATGGCAGCGTAGCGCATTTTCATGGGAAGAATTGTTTTTCAGTTAATTGAATACGGGCAAAGGTAGAAAAATGGATGAAACGGGAAATCAGGGAATTGGGGATTGAATGATTTAAAAACCGGAAGGAGCGAAGGGATGGAAAAATCAAAGGCTGGAGGATCGAAAAAATCAAAGACCGGATGACCGGGTCGGGGACCGGGCTGAATCAGCGGATTTCCGGATTTACTTTTTACGGAACTTTCAGAACCATGAATCCGGGACTTAAAATAGTTAATCCATTAGGTGATCAGGTGCTGTATTCTGAATGATCTTATGCGAAACAACAGTGTTTTTTCGGAATTTATTTAGGTGTTAATGACAAAGACAAAGAAGACGCCGCAGAGCCAATCCCTTGATTTTGACATTTTTTCGGTGGGGGATTTTCACCCAAAATCGCTACTTTTGCTTCCGCTAAAATTCAAGCAACTTACAATTACAAGTATGAAAAAGCACAACCTGCTTATTGCCTTCGCCCTTTTCCTTTTTTCAGCAGCATTCGCACAAAGCCCCAAAAGCGCCGGAAGCGCTCCAGGGAAGCTTGTGCCTTCACCCGCACTCGTCGTCGCCGCCGACACCGACACTTCCGACCCGGTGCTGATGACGATCGGAAATTCACAGGTTCACCTCGGTGAGTTCATGTACGTTTATAAAAAGAACAACAAGGACCAGAGCAATGATCCGCAGGCGCTGAACAATTATATCGACATGTTCACCGTCTTCAAGATGAAAGTCAAGGAAGCGGAAGACATGAAGCTGGATACCTCGGCCGCATTCAGGAACGAACTGCTCGGCTACCGCCGCCAGGTGGCGCAGCAGTACCTCACCGATAACAAAGTCAACGACAGCCTTCTCCAGGAAGCGTATGCGCGCATGCAGGAGGACGTCCGCGCCAGCCACATCCTTGTGCGCTGCGACGAAAATGCACTCCCGAAAGACACGGATCTCGCATGGACGCACATTTCCCTCATCGACGGGCTGCTTACCGGGAAAACAACGGCAAAGCAGATCAGTGATTATGAAATGCACCTGAAAGCTTCGATGAACATTTCAAAAACGTCCAAACCCGCCGACACGCTGAAAGTGTACAACATCATCAACCCGCTCCGCCAGCTCCAGCGCAAATACAACGGCAAGGCGGCCCCGTTCGACGAAGTGGCGACGATGACCTCGGAAGACGAATCGGCGAGAATGAATCACGGCGACCTCGGGTATTTCACCGCATTCAGCATGGTGTACCCGTTTGAAACGGCCGCGTACAATACGCCGGTCGGCAAAGTCAGCAACCCGGTACGCACGCGTTTCGGGTATCACCTGGTGAAAGTGACGGACCGCCGTCCCGCGCAGGGCGAGATCCTCGTCGCACACATCATGATCAAGGCGCCCGACGGAATGCCGGCCGCTGATTCCATCGCAGCGAAAAAGAAAGCCGACGAGATCTATGCGAAAGCGATCGCAGGTGCGAACTTCGATACGCTTGCCCGCCAGTTCTCCGATGACAAAGCATCCGCGGTAAACGGCGGACAGCTTCCCTGGTTCGGTCTCTACAAAATGCCGCAGCCCTTTGAGCGCGCCGCATTTTCACTGCAGAACAACGGCGACATCTCCGCACCGGTCAAAACAGCCTGGGGATGGCACATCATCAAGCGCATCGACAAGCGCGGCATTCCTCCGTTCGACCAGGTAAAGGCGGACATCAAGAACAAGGTGAGCCGCGATCAGCGCGCCATGCAGGGAAGAGCGGCGCTTATTGCCCGTGTGAAAGCGGAAAATAATTTTACCGAAACTCCGAAAGCCAAAGACGATTTTTACAAGGTGGTTGACAGCACGTACTTCAACGGGAAATGGACCGCCGACCGTGCGAAGAAGCTGACCAAAACGATGTTCACGCTTGCGGGCGTCGCTTACACGCAGCAGGAATTCGCCATCTGGCTCGAGAATCACGAAGTGCGCCGGCCCAAAACCGATGTCAAAAAAGTGGTGGACGATGCCTACAAGCAGTTCGTGGATGAGGCCTGCGTCAATTACGAAGACAGCCAGCTCGAGAAAAAATACCCGGCGTTCCGCTACCTCATGCAGGAATACCGCGACGGAATACTGCTGTTCGATCTTATGGACAAGAACGTCTGGTCGAAAGCGGTGAAAGATACGGCCGGCCTCCGCGCATTCTATGACGCGAACAAAACCAACTACATGTGGCCGGAGCGTTCCGATGCGACGATCTATTCCTGCAAGGATGCGAAAACCGCGAAGAAAGTGCGCAAGATGATCAAGGACGGAAAAGACCAGAAGGCGATCCTCGATGCGATGAACAAAGATTCACAGCTCAATGTCACGGCCGACCACAAAGTGTGGAACAAGAATGAAAATGCGGAAGTGGACGCCAACTGGAAGAAGGGCGTTTCCCTCGATATCCAGAAGGACGGCAGAGTGCTGATCATCGTTACGAACGAGATCATTCCGCCTACCCCGAAAACATTGCAGGAAGCGAGAGGGATGGTCACCTCTGATTACCAGAACCAGCTCGAGAAAGACTGGGTGGCGAAGCTGAAAGCAAAGTATCCCGTCACTGTCGACCAGCAGGTACTTAAACAAGTGAAATAGCCCTTCATGTGGGAACTACCGGCGATCCGGCATTGCAGGCAACTGATCAATCGAAGCAGCGTCTTCCTCTGGGGGACGCTGGCTTTTTGCTTTGCCCTGTCGTGCCGTCCCCCGCAGGATGACAAGCAGGAAACGGAAAACCGTGGAAAAGTGATTGCGCGGGTTTTCGAATACAAGCTGTACGAGGCGGACCTCCGGGAAGTGATCCCCGCCGGCCTGTCTGCAGAAGACAGCACGAGAAGGGCGGAAAATTTCATCAACGCGTGGGTAAAGGAAAAAATACTGGTGCACAAAGCCGAGCTCAACCTCGGTCCCGACCAGAAAAACATCGACAAGCAATTGCAGGATTATAAGAATTCGCTGATCATTTACGCTTACGAGAAGGAGCTGGTGCGCCAGCAGCTCGATACGGTTGTCGGCGACGAAGAGATCCAGGCGTATTACGATAATCATCCGAATGATTTCGAGCTGAAGGACAACATCATCAAAGTGATCTACGTGAAGGTCGACCGCAAGGCGCCGAACATTCCCAAGCTGAAGAACCTGATCCTTTCGGACAAGCCGCAGGACCGGAAAGACCTCGATAATTACTGCCGGCAGTTTGCGTCGAACTTTTACCTCGATGATAATTCCTGGCTGCTTTTTGACGACCTGCTCAAGGAAGTGCCCATTGAAACCTACAACAAGGAATTGTTCCTCAAGAACAACCGCTTCGTGGAGGTGGAGGATTCATCCAGCCTGTATTTCGTCAACATCAAAGGATTCATGACACGGAACAGCCATTCGCCCCTGGCCTTTGAAAAAGACAACATCCGGAACATCATCATCAACAAACGCAAGCGTGAGCTGATCGACAAAATGCAGGGCGATCTGTACAAGCAGGCGATGGAAAACAAGGAAGTAGAAATCTATCACCGGTAAAAATGAAAAAACTCTTCAGCCTTTTTTTATTGACGCTCCCCCTTCTCAGCCTGGCGCAGAATACCGGCAAGACCGTTGACAGGATCGTCGGGGTGGTCGGCGGGCAGATCGTCAAGGAATCTGACGTGGAAAATGCGTACCAGCAGTTCAAAGGCGCCGGCGTGCCGATGTCGGACAGCCTGCGCGGCGTGATCATGGACCAGCTGCTTTACAAGAAACTGCTGATCAACCAGGCGAAGCACGATTCGATCGACGTTTCGGAAGATGAGATCAACGCGGAAACGGACCGCCGCATGCGCTATTTTCTCAGCCAGTTCAAATCGGAAAAAGAGTTCACGGATTTTTACGGCAAGTCGGTCGACGCGTTCAAGTTCGAGCTGCACGACCAGGTGCGCGATCTTCTTCTTGCGCAGAAAATGGAAGGAAAGATCACGGGCGACATTACCGTTTCACCTGCCGATGTCGCGGCGTATTACAATTCCCAGCCGCCGGACAGCTTGCCGTTCATCAGCTCGGAAGTGGAAGTGGGACAGATCGTCGTCGTTCCGCCGGTGAGCCAGGAGCTCAAGGATTACGCGCGCCAGACGCTCGAGGATGTGCGTACGCGCGTGGTGTCGGGCAAGCTCGATTTCTGTTCGGCCGCCGCGATTTATTCCGATGATCCGGGTTCGAAATTCAACTGCGGCAAGTACGAAAACGTCCGCCGCGGGACATTCGTTCCCGAATTCGACGCCGTCTGTTTCAGCCTGAAAGAAGGTGAAATTTCCGATGTCTTCGAAACCGATTACGGTTTCCATTTCGTTAAGCTCATCTCGCGCCGCGGTGAAGAGGTGACGATCCAGCACATCCTGAAAGCCATTCCCGTCGACCCGGATGAATTGAAGAAATGCAAGCTGAAGCTGGACACGATCACTTCGCTGATCCGGAAAGATTCGTTGACGTTCTGTGAAGCAGCCGCGAAATATTCTGCAGATGCCGATTCGAAATACAGCTGCGGAATGATCGTCAACCCGGAAACCGGCACGACGAAGATCGACGTGGAAATGCTGGGCCAGCTCGATCCTGATCCGCAATTCCCGCTCGTTGTGAACCAGATGAAAGTGGGCGAACTTTCTGCGCCGCAGCCTTGCGTGACGAGGGA
>DASTSF010000558.1:0-4116 GCA_035760825.1 Bacteroidia bacterium | reverse complement strand
CGATAATTTCCGAACCTTCCGCGAGCATGACGGAAACGGGTTTTTCACCGGACAGGAAGGCGAATTTTTTTCCGTACGACAGCCCGAAATCCACTTTCACTTCGTATTCTTTTACCGGGTAGCTCTTCCACCGTTCATGCTCGACCGCGTATTCGGCAGTCTTATTCCCCCGCAGTTTTGTATACCCCCAGTAATGTTCCGTGATGAACTCTTCCGCAGAGAATGGTTTTATTTCTTCCGCGTTGTTTTCCGCCACCACCGAAATGCGGTGTTTCGCTTTCTTTTTCCATTCGTACGCAACCGAGATTGCTCCGGCTTCGCTTGCCAGTTCATGCCGCACGGGGCGTGTTTCGTAATGTTCGCCGTAAACAAGGTTGGCGACAAGCGACAAAGCGGGCAGGGGCACGATCTCCCTGATGAAAACCACGCCGCGTCTGCATATACCGCCGGGAAGGTTTCTTCGTACATAAAAACGCAGGTTCACCTCGGTGAAATTCCGGTGGAACGGAACAGGAATGCCTTTCAGCTTCGTGTTGATGAATCGGAATCCGACCAGGCTCACCAGGCAGTTCCCGTTGAAAAGATCGGGTTCCGTATGGTGAGGGATGTATTCACCGAGCAGGTCTCCCAGCACCGCGTAATTCACGATCATCAGCTTTCTCCATTCCGCCCTGAGAAAAACGGGAGCATTTCCCGCTGAATTAACGCTGGCTTCCATCCGCGATGTGTTTGCTATAATGTCCAAAGTAGGAAATCATTTGTTCATTGCCGGTCAATACTGCGCAATAAGTAGTCAAAAACAACACGTTCACCCGGAGCTAAAATCCTATCTTTGTTATTCAGGCTAATCACAGGAATTCATGCGCTTTCCCTTGCGCGCTTTGCTTTTGTTGTTTTTTCTTGCGGTATTTTCTCCGCGGCTGTCTGCATCGCACCTGATGGGAGGAGAGATCACGTGGGCTTGCCAGGGCAACGGCCAGTTTGTTTTCAATATGAAACTTTACCGGGATTGCAATGGTATCCCGGGTCCCCTTTCAGCCGCGCTCGATGTGTACAATAACCCGAACGTTTCATCGATCACGATGAACCTCGTTTCGCAGACGGATATTTCCCCGCAATGCAATTCGATCGGACCTTCCATCACCTGTGCGAACGCGTCCAGCACGAATCCCTTGCCCGGCGCGGTCGAGGAATATATTTATGCTTCCAATCCCATTACGCTCTCCGGTGTTCCGCCGGCTGCCGGCTGGGTTTTCGTTTTTTCTTCCTGCTGCCGCAATACGGCGATCACCAATCTGGCGCAGTCGGCAGGCGGATCGGGATTCACGCTGCGTGCTATTATGCATGCATATAATAACCAGAACGAGAACCCGTGTTTCGACAATTCTCCGGAATTCCTCGAAAGCCCGAGAACGATCATCTGTACAGGTTACCCGTTTACGTACAATCACAACGCAGTGGATCCCGAGCTGGATTCGCTGGCCTATTCGTGGGCGCAGCCGCTTGACCAGATCACACCGCCCGCCACGTGGAACCCGCCCGTATCGCCTGCTGCGATCCCGTTTGTGGCCGGTTTTTCCTACAACAGCCCGATGCCGGGGACCAATCTCGATCCGAATAACGTTCCTGCGACAATGAACCCTTACACGGGGGAGATTTCCTATACTTCGTTCACCTCCGGAAATTTTGTGACCTGTGTGAAAGTGGAAGCCTGGAAATGCGGGCAGCTCGTTGCGGAAATATACCGGGAGATACAGGTGGTTCTTTTGCCCTGCGGAAACAATACGCCGCCTTCCGTGATTCCTCCGTTTGCCGCGAACACGGTATTCCAGGATACGGTATACGCCGGGCAGCTGGTGAATTTTACGCTCACCGCCACTGATTTTGATTTCCTGCCCAACGGGCAGCCGCAGACACTGACTATAAACGCTTCCGGCCAGGAGTTTGGCGCCAATTTCACCAATCCCGCGAGCGGCTGCCTCAATCCTCCGTGCGCAACGCTGAACCCACCGCCACCCGTGTCCGGGCCCTTCGGTGTAAGCACCGATTTCAGCTGGCAGACGGCCTGCAACCACGTGAATTACACCAACCAGTGTTTCAGCCTGTCCAACACCTACAATTTTGTGCTGCGCACGTCGGACGATTTCTGCCCGGCGCCGGCGCAAACCATCGCCACGATCTCCATTACGGTACTTAATCTTCCCATTGTTCTTTCGCCGCATGTGCATTGTGTTGCCGTAGCGCCGAACGGGGATGTCACGCTCACCTGGGATCAGCCCGTTGACACCGCCGGAACATTCGACAGCTATCATATTTTTTCCTCGCCGAACCCGAACGGGCCTTTCACGGAGATCGATTCGATTTTTAATTACAACCAGCTTTCCTACACGCATACCGGCGCGAATGCCAATAACGGGAGTGTGTATTATTATGTGGAAACGCGGTCGGGCTGCGGCGGACAAGTGATCATGCCGCCGCAGGATACGGTGCGATCGATCTTCCTTAACGTAACGAACAGCAACAATGTAGCCGCTTTGCTTACGTGGAACAACATCAGCAATCCGCCTCCGTCCACGCAATATCCCTGGTTCAGAATTTACCGGGAATATCCCACCGGCAACTGGGTGCTCATCGACTCCACGCAATCGCTGAATTATGTCGATTCGATCCAGGTGTGCAACAACCAGATCAACTACCGCATCGAGATCGGCGATTCGCTGGGGTGTGTTTCTGTTTCCAATGTGGATGGCGACCATTTTACCGACAACGTGATCCCGCAGATCCCGCAGCTGGATTCGGTTTCGCTGGATTCGAATGATCTTGCGGTGATAGGATGGAACCAAAGCGCCTCGCCGGATGTGATCGGTTACGTCGTTTACCAGTACCTGAACGGAATATGGACGGCGCTGGACACGATCTGGGGACGCGGGAACACCTCGTACACCAACCTTATTTCAAATGCGGGACAACAGTCGGAACAATATGAAGTGGCGGCGCTCGACAGCTGCGGCAACATCAGCTCCGGCGGAGGTGCGCACAATACGCTTTTCCTGAATTCTGCGCTGGACATCTGCAATTCCACCGCGAACCTGTGGTGGAACAGTTATGTGAATTTTCCGGGCGGTCTTGGCGGGTATGAAATTTACGCCTGCGAGAATGGCGGGCCTTATTCGCTGATCGGAACGACGGTAGCGGGAACCACGACTTACGCCGATTCCATGCTGAATTCATTTTCCACGTATTGCTATTATGTAGTTGCGTTCAATTCGGCGCATACAATTGGATCGCGCTCGCAGAAAGTGTGCGTGTACGCTTCTGTTCCCCAGCAACCGGTGTTCAATTACTTCCGCGTTGCGACGGTAACGGGACAGAATTCAGTTTTGCTGAAAGGCTACGTGGACGTGAATGCGGATGTGCAGCGCTATGATTTTTACCGGACGGATACGCTGACGAATGCATGGACGCTGATCGGAAGTGTTCCTGCGTCGCCGCTGGTGAGCACGATCTCGTTTACGGATAATGACGTTGAAACGGATGTGCGCAGCTATTACTACCGGATGATGGCGATCGACAGCTGCGGAAACCCGTCGCTGATCTCGAACGTGGCGCATACGGTTTTCCTGCAGGCTTTTGCCAATGACGAGATCACGAACACGCTGATGTGGAATGATTACAGCACCTGGGACGGTAGCGTAATGAGCTACAATGTGTACCGCAGCATTGACGGTGTGCTTGATCCTGTCCCGGTTGCGACGGTTCCGTTCGCCAATGCGGGTACGAATGTTTACACGGACGACGTCAGCGCGTATATCAACTACATCGGGAAGTTCAGCTACCTGGTCGAGGCGGTGGAAAATCCGGGCAACCAGTACGGGCTTACGGATACCGCTTATTCCAACTATGCGGATGTGGTGCAGAAGCCGCTCGTGTATGTTCCGAATGCTTTTTCGCCGAACGGGGACGGCCTGAACGATATTTTCATTCCATCGAACGGTTTTATAGATGTGCAGGATTATGATTTCGCGGTATTCAACCGCTGGGGAGAAAAGCTGTTCCAGACCAATGACCAGTCGCAGGGATGGGACGGGCATTTCGGCGGGAAGCGCTGCGACCCGG
>DASTSF010000557.1:0-2447 GCA_035760825.1 Bacteroidia bacterium | reverse complement strand
AATGATAAGGATGACGAGCGAGATGGCGATCAGCAGGGTTTCCTTTACTTCCGAAATGGACTGGCGGACGAAATTCGATTTGTCGATGCCCACATCGATCGTCATCCCGTCGGGAAGATTTTTTTTGATCTCGTCAAACCGCTTGTAAAATTCATTGGATATCTCGATGTAATTCGCTCCCGGCTGCGGAATGATCGCAACGGAAACCGCCGTTGAATTGCTGAGACGTGAAATGGTTTCTTCGTTTTCCGGACCGAGAACCGCTTCTCCCACGTCGCTGAACCGCGTCACTACGTTGTCCTTGTCCGAGATGATCATGTTGTTGAAATCATCTTCCGTCGTAAGACGCCCGAAAGTCTTTATCGTCAGCTCCGTTTTATTTCCTTCGATCTTTCCGCCGGGAAGCTCGATGTTCTCGCGCGTGAGCGCATCCTGCACGTCCTGCACGGAAAGTTTCCTCGCCGCCAGTTTCTGCGGATCGATCCAGAGGTGAATAGAGGGGCGTCGCTGCCCGTAGATGCGGACTTCACTCACCCCGGGGATCGTCTGCAGCTTTTCCTGCATCACGTTTTCCACGTAATCGCTCAGTTCGAGGTCGGTCATCTTCGTGCTTTGAATCGGCATGAAAATGATCGGGTCGCTGTTCGCATCGGATTTGGTGACGGTCGGCGGCGCGTCGA
Source organism: Bacteroidia bacterium (assembly GCA_035760825.1). GTDB lineage: Bacteria > Bacteroidota > Bacteroidia > Palsa-965 > Palsa-965. The sequence goes on along the minus strand of DASTSF010000557.1, from coordinate 1,767 downwards.
TGTCCTGCGGAAGATTTTTTACAGCCTGCGAAACTTTGTCGCGCACGTCGTTGGCCGCTTTCTCGAGATCTTTTCCGAGCTCGAACTCAACGGTGATGTTGCTCACGCCGACGGCAGAAGAGGAGCTGACGGATTTGATCCCTTCGATCCCGTTGATCGCTTTTTCGAGCGGTTCGGTGATCTGTGATTCGATGATCTCTGCGTTGGCGCCGGTATACGGTGTGCGGACGGTGATCGTCGGAGGATCGATAGCCGGGTATTCGCGCACGCCGAGAAAATTGTAACCGACCACGCCGAAAAGAATGATCAGCAGGCTCAGCACGATGGAACCTACGGGACGCTTGAGAGAATTTCCGCCTATCGACATGCCCGGTTATTTTATACTGGAAAACCGGAGGGGCATTCCGGGACGAATGAACTGTATTCCTGTTGTCGCGATAGTGTCGCCTTCGTTCAGGCCGGAAACGATCTGCACGCCGTTGGCCGTCCGGATGCCGGTCCTCACGTTCACATACTGCGCCTTGCCATTACGCGAAACAATAACGCTTTTGAAACGCGCCTGCGGGATGATGCTTTGTGAAGGAATTACTACCGCATGATCTGTCTCGCCGACACCGAGCGTAACCGTGACAGAAGATCCGGGCACGATCTTTTTCGCTTTGCCGCTGATCTTCGCACGTACGTTGAGACCGAGCGAACTTTCATCCACGCTCTGCTCGGTGGCGATGATCTCTGCGGCATACTGCACCGTGTCGTTCCCCGAAGTGAAGCTGACTTTCATGCCCTCGTTTACGAGCGATGCATATATTTCCGGGACTGAAAAATCGAGTTTGAACTCGTTATCGCTGCGTATCGTGGCGAGCGCCGTTCCGGGTGAAACGTATGCGCCTTCGCTCACCTTGCGGAGACCGATAACACCGTCGAAGGGAGCGAGAATTTCCGTTTTGCTGATCTGTGCATTCACCGCAGCGATATCCGACTGCACATTGGTCAGCTGCATGACCGACGCGTCGTAGTCCGCCTGGCTGACACCGTTCATCTTCACGAGCTCTCCCTGGCGTTTCACCACGCTCTCCGCATTCAGGAGCTGGCCCTGTAATTTTTTCAGCTGCGCCTGGAGATCTCCGTCGTACAGCTTGACGAGCAGCGTGCCTTTCGTGACATGCTGTCCTTCGGGCAGGCGCAGGTAGGTGATCCTTCCCGCGACTTCCGGCATGAGCACGGCTTCATCCCAGGGAAGAACATTTCCCGGGACGGTCACCTGCTCGCTGAGATGCGTTGTATGTACGATCGTGCCCTCGATCCTGGGAGGCACGTTCTTCTTCTCCGGTGTTTTACCACCGTTGCCGGAACAAGAAGCAAGAATAACAAGGGGGCTGAAAAGAAAAATACTCCTGGCGGGATTCGGAAAAAACATGCGCAAAGATACTTGAATGTCAAAACATGGAATTACCGTTCATCACTAAAAAGAACATTACTTCTCTTTTTTTATCTCGTCCATAATATCCTCGAGGAAATCAGCCTGTATCTGCTGGATCTCGAGAAGTCGCCGGCTCTGGTGGATCATGAGGTGATCCATTTTATCATGAAGCAGTTTTATTTCCAGCTCAGCTTTCAGGTTCACCTTGTAATCGTGCTCGCTGCGGATACGGTCTTTCTGTTCCTGGCGATTCTGGCTCATCATGATGATCGGAGCCTGTATGGCGGCAAGGCAGGAAAGAATAAGGTTGAGCAGGATGAACGGGTAGGGATCGAAAGGACGCGCGG
>DASTSF010000556.1:0-2204 GCA_035760825.1 Bacteroidia bacterium | reverse complement strand
AAGCGTTGCCATGTTCCATCCGCTGCCGAAATTGGGAACAACGCCGTGCAGCCAGTTCGTGTTCTGCTGGTCCCACTGCGTGATTGTATAACAGAACGTGACCGTAGTTCCGCCCTGGTACGTTCCGTTCGTAGGCGGAGGATTTACCGTAAGATTCGAAGCAAGAAGACAGTCCGCACAGCTGTTCTGGTTCTGCAATGTCATGGTGAATGTGCCCTGGTCGGCCGGAGTTCCGCCGCTCACCTGGATGTAGTACGTCTGACCGATCACCATCTGGTCGAAGCTCGCGGTAAGAGAACCGCCTGATCCGATCGCGCATCCGCGACCGATAAGGCCGTTGCACGTGCCCTGGTAAATGGCGATGTTCGGGTTCTGTATGTTTCCGTTGATCGTGATGTTGACCTGGTTCCCGTTGTTCACGAACGAATACCATACATCCGTGGCCGGTGATGCCATCGGTGTATTGTTCGTCGGCTGGCAATTGATGAGCGTCGTGTAAGGCGTTTCCGTTACGGAATTCACGTTCGAAAGGTTGTTGAACGTGGAAACTGCGCCCAGTCCGCTGGGACATGCGGCCGGCGCTCCGAGCGTACCGAGCGGCGTGGCGCCGAAACAGTCGTCATTCGCCACCTGTGCAAACGAAGCGGCGCTGCAGAAAATAAAAAAGCACAGGAAAGAAGCGTAGCATTTTTTCATGGCCTGTTTATTTTATCTTGATGCGTGTCTGAACTTCCAGCAGCTTGCCATCCGTCGTGAGCTTGAATACAGGTTTGGTGTCAAAGGACGGTTCCTGCGTCCGTACGTGATCTTTGTTCACCGGCATTCCGGCCGCAATCATTTCATTGGCGGAAAGAAGCTCCACGTCGAGACCTGTATCGAAATGAAGCGTGTTGCGCTTGTCAAAATACCTGTACTTGTCAAGATCGGAATTGGAAAGCGCGACATCGTAAGGTTTCAGGTCCGGAACGATTTCCGGGTTGAGATAATTCCACGATTTCACCGCTGTCATCGACAGCAATGGCGCAGCAATCAACAGAATTATAAATAACCGTTTCATGTTCAGGCGTTTAAGGGATGAAAGTACAAATAAAAATACGCCTATTTTACGGCCCGACAAAAGGGAAATATCAGTTTTTTCAACGGGGGTGCTTGAATATCAGCGGATTTTCTCCGCAGATCAGCTGAGGGAGGAGCCGGAAATCACGTTTTCCAGCAGTGCGCAGGTTTGTTCCCAGTTAAAGCGTCGCTTCACCATCTGGTACCCGTTCTCCGCGAGCTGCGCGGCTTTTTCAGGATGACCGAGAAGAAAAAGAATGTGGTTGGAAAATTGTTCCGGCGTATCGGCCACGAGGATCTGGCTGTCCGGTATCGCTTTCAGCGCGTTGTTGGAAAGCGAAGTGGTGATGCACGGAAGCCGCATCGCCATGGCTTCGAGCAGCTTGTTCTGCAGCCCGATGCTCGACTGCATAGGTGCGACGAGAATTTTCGAGCGGCGGAAATTATCGCGCACATCTTTCACCCACCCGGTAACGGAAATTCTTTCCGATCTCAGCGCAAGCACTTCCGGTGACGGTGATGCACCCGAGATCAGCAGCTTTACGCCCGGTTTCTTTTTCCATACCAGTGGAAGGATTTTTTCCGCGAGGTAAACGACGCTTTCGATGTTCGGCGGGTAATTCATGTTGCCGTTGAAGAGCAGGTCGAAATCTTTTTCTTTTTGTTCCGGCGAAAAATAATCCATGTCGACGCCATTCGGCACAACGGCAATGCCCGACTTGTTCTCTACCGGGAGCAGCTCGAGATCCTGGCCGGAGATGATCGTATGTCCCTGGAAAAAAGGGAAGATGTTTTTTTCATACCGCATCAGCCGTTTCCATTCCAGGCGGAACGCGCCGCGTTTCCATGCCGCGACTTTGGAAATCCTCCGTTCGACGCCTTTCGAAAAAACATCCATGTAGTCGATGACTTTCGGGATGCCCCGGATGTTTTTCGCATATTCCGCCGTACGTATCAGCTGGCAAAAGATGCGGTCCGGTTTTTCTTCATTGATGATCGCGGCGATCTTTTTTTCGTTTTGCCATTGGTAAAATAGGCCACCTGCAAAGGAATTCCGCTGAAGAGTCCGCTGAGAAGATTGAAGAAGATGGTGACGCGGCCAAGCGGAAAAAAGTGCACGGAGCTGCAGAATTTTTTCAGCTCGCTTT
>DASTSF010000555.1:0-2675 GCA_035760825.1 Bacteroidia bacterium | reverse complement strand
GACTTTTGCTCATTGCGTATATCGCCATGGGCTGGTTCTTCCGGATGGTCTTCATTGCGCGAAAAGAAAAGAAAAACACTTCCGCAACGATTTCCTTCCTGCTGAAACACCTGCGTTACCCGCTTATCGCCGCTGTGGCCGGTTATTTTCTCGGCATGATCTTCTGGCCGTACGGGCTCACCAACCCGTTCACGCACCCGTTCATCGCGCTGAGCGAATTCAGCAACTACGATAAGTTCGATTCGTACAATCTTTTCGAAGGACGATGGATCCACCGCTGGGAGATCCCGTGGAATTACATCCCCGAATGGATCTGGATCACCACTCCCCTGTTCATCAATCTTATTTTCATTTTCATCCCGCTTTCTTTTTTCAAAAAGCTGACGGGCACGATCAGCATTTGCCGCGGGTACCTTGCGCTGGTGTGCTTCGTCGCCGCATTCCCGGTTTTTTACATCATTTACAGGCACAGCAATGTTTACGACGGATGGCGCCATGCGTTTTTCGTTTACCCTTCCTTCGCCGCTGCCTGCGCAGTGACGTGGACAACCGTCATACAGATCGTGAAGCCGAAATTTTACCGCTACGCGATCGTGGCCATACTGGCAGGAACGATGATCCAGCCGGCCGCGTGGATGATCCGCAACCACCCCTTCGAAAGTTTTTATTTCAGCCCGGTGATCGGGGGAACAAAAGGTGCGTTCAAAAAATTCGAGATCGATTATTACGGCACTTCTTACCGCCAGGCCGTCGAATGGATCGCATCGCACGCGGATACAACGGGGAAAGGCCCGGCGCGTGTGCGTTGCTACTACGGCGAAACGGAAAGCTCGAAACATTTCGTCGACAAATACAAGAACCTGCGCTATGTTTTTGCGAATGAAAATTCCCTCGACTGGGATTATTCGATCGTGCTCCCGTGCCAGGCGAAGCTGGATTCGATGCTGCTGGTCAACTGGCCGCCGCAGGGAACCGTCTGGCAGGCGTACGCCGACAGCACGCCCATTGTCGCCGTGGTGAAAAACTTCCGCACAAAAGACATGCTGCCCGACCCGCGGACATCCGTTTACAGCAGCACGGACGTGAATTATTTATTGAACATGAGTCTTTCGTTCTACAACGCCGGCGATTATTTTTCCTGCATCGCCGCCTGCGAACGTGCGCTGCAATTCGATCCGGGGAACATGATCGCGTACAACAACAAATGCACTGCGCTGAACCGCCTGCTGCTTTATCCGGATGCGCTTGAAGCCGGCGCCGCAGGACTCGCCGTCGACTCGTCGTATGCGCTGCTGAAAGGAAATGTGAAGGAAGCACAGCAGGGAATGAATGCGAAACCGGATCCGGGCATCCTGGCGGCAAATTACCTCAACCTGAGCGTCGTGTATTACAACCTCGGCCTGTACCGCAAAACGATCGAACTGTGTAAAAAAGCGCTGCGTTACGATCCGCAAAGCGCGATCGCCTATAACAACATCTGCTCTTCCTACAATGCGCTCGGTGAATACAGGTCTGCCGACTCTGCATGCAGCAAGGGGCTGTCCATCGATCCGAAAAATGCGTTATTGCAGAATAACCTCGGCGAAGCGAAGAAGCATGAAGGAAAGTAATTTCCTTCTCAGTTGAACGCGTTGAATCCCGTCACATCCATTCCCGTAATGAGCAGGTGAATGTCGTGCGTGCCCTCGTAGGTGATCACCGATTCGAGGTTCATCATGTGGCGCATGATCGGGTATTCGCCGGTGATGCCCATACCGCCGAGCATCTGGCGCGCTTCACGCGCAATGGTGATCGCGGTGTGCACGCTGTTGCGCTTGGCCATGGAGATCTGCGCGGGCGTGGCGCGGTTCTCGTTCTTCAGCACACCGAGACGCCAGCAGAGCAGCTGCGCTTTCGTGATCTCGGTGATCATCTCGGCCAGCTTTTTCTGCTGCAGCTGGAATGCACCGATGGGCTTACCGAACTGGATGCGCTCTTTCGAATAACGGAGCGCCGTGTCGTAACAATCCATCGCCGCACCGATGGCGCCCCAGGAAATTCCGTAGCGCGCGGAGTTGAGACAGCTCAGCGGACCTTTCAGTCCTTTCACTTTCGGGAAAATATTTTCCTTCGGCACCTTAACGTTGTCGAACACGAGCTCGCCCGTTGCGCTGGCGCGCAGGCTCCATTTCCCGTGCGTTTCCGGCGTGGTGAATCCTTCCATTCCTCTTTCCACGACGAGCCCGTGAATTTCTCCCGCCTCGTCTTTCGCCCACACCACTGCGATATCCGCGAAGGGAGCGTTCGAGATCCACATCTTCGCGCCGTTGAGGACGACGTGATCGCCTTTGTCTTTATAATTCGTGATCATTCCCGCCGGGTTGGAACCGAAATCAGGTTCCGTCAGCCCGAAGCAGCCGATGAGCTCGCCGGTAGCCAGCTTCGGCAGGTATTTTTTCTTCTGCTCTTCCGAAGCGAAAGACCAGATCGGGTACATGACAAGCGAGCTTTGCACCGACGCCGTGGAACGGATGCCGGAATCGCCGCGCTCGAGCTCCTGCATGATCAGGCCGTAGGCGACGTTGTTCAGGCCAGGGAGGTCGTACTCGTTGATGTTTGCGCCGAACAAACCCATCTCCGCCATCTTCGGGATGAGGTGGCGGGGGAACTTCTCCTCGCGATTCGCTTCTTCGATG
>DASTSF010000554.1:0-4778 GCA_035760825.1 Bacteroidia bacterium | reverse complement strand
TACCCGCAAACACTTTTTCCCATTGTGCAGGGGAGCACGTACCGCGACCTGCGGCAGGCTTCCGCCGAATTCATCGCTGCACAGGAACGCGAAGGGAACGCCATCGGCGGACTTTCAGTAGGCGAACCGGCTGAAGTGATGTACGAGCTGACGGAGCTTGTCACGTCCATTCTTCCGAAGGAAAAGCCGCGTTACCTGATGGGCGTCGGAACACCGCAGAATATCCTCGAAGGCATTGCGTCCGGCGTGGATATGTTCGACTGCGTGATGCCTACGCGCAACGCGCGTCACGGGCTGCTGTTCACTTCTTCCGGCATCATTAACATTCATAATGAAAAATGGAAGGACGATCATTCGCCCGTCGACCCGGAAGGCATAACTTTTGCGGACAGGCACACGCGCGCATACCTGCGTCACCTGTTCATGTGCGGGGAAATGCTGGGACCGATGATCGCATCCGTGCACAACATCGGTTTTTACCTCTGGCTGGTGAAAGAAGCGCGGAAAAAGATACAGGAAGGAAATTTCGCCTCCTGGAAAAACACGATGATCCCGAAGCTGGGTCAGCGCCTCTGATCTTCACTGCCGATGGAAAAGATATTTTCGAAGCTCGACCGTTACATCCTGAGGAAATTCATCGGGACGTTCGTCGTTTCCATCCTGCTCATTCTTTTCATTGTCATCGTATTCGACATCTCGGAAAAGATCGAAGATTTCGTCAACCACAAGGTGGCGCTGAAAGAGATCGTGTTCGATTACTACCTCAATTTCATTCCCTACATCGTCAACCTGTTCAGCCCGCTGTTCACGTTCATCGCGGTCATCTTTTTCACCTCGCGGCTCGCCTCGCGCACCGAGATCGTCGCGATGCTCAGCTCGGGTATTTCCTTCAACCGCCTGCTGCGTCCTTACCTCGTCGGCGCCACGCTCATCGCGGGCACGTCGCTTTTCCTGAACAATTACCTCATCCCCCGCGCCAATAAAACACGTCTCGATTTCGAATCGAAATACGTCGGCAGCCAGTACGTATTCGACGGGAAGAACATTCACCGCGAGGTCGACAAGGACATTTATGTTTACATGGAAACGTACAACAGCACGGAAAACGTGGGGACACGGTTCACGCTCGAGAAAATGAAAGGGCTGGACCTCGTTTTCAAACTGACGGCAAGGGAAATAAAATGGGACAGCATCCGCAACCGCTGGTCGATCATCGATTATTACGGCCGGTACATTGACGGCCGGAAAGAATATTTCGTGAAAGGCGACAGGATCGATACGACGCTTAACCTGACGCCGAAAGATTTCGGTCGCACCGACAACGTCATCAAAAGCATGACCGCCGGGGAACTGAACCGCTTCATCGACGATGAAAAGAAAAAAGGTTCCGACAGCGTACAGATCTACGAGATCGAAAAGCACAGCCGCATCGCTTACCCGTTCGCCACGTTCATCCTTACGCTCATCGGCGTTTCCGTGTCGAGCCGGAAAACACGGGGCGGCATAGGCATGCATCTCGGCATCGGGCTCGGGCTCAGCTTCGGGTTCATTTTCTTCATGCAGTTGTTCACTTCCTACGCGCAGTCGGGCGTGATACCCGCCTATATCGCGGTGTGGATACCGAACATCATCTTCGCCGCAGTAGCCATTTTCATGCTGCGCAAAGCACCCAAATAAATTTCCCGGAAATTATTATTCGAAATGATCCGTGTCCGCCTGGAAACGGAACCCGAGGCGCTTGCCCGTTTTCATTGCAGAGAGCGAGCTTTCCTCGATCACCTGCGCGAGCGTTACGACCTTCACTTCTTCGAAAGGCGGTGTGAACAGGTCGAAATCGAGGCAATACACAATAGCCGATTCCACGATTTTCCGCAGGTCGTCTTTCGTCAGCACCGCTTCTGTAAAATCATTGTAGAGGAAGCCGAGCTGTCGTTTCCCTTCCACGAAATAATGATTTTCGCGGTTCAGGAACAGGCGCCCGATGAGGTAGCCGAGATCGTTCGTGCGGTTGTACTTGAATGAATCCGCCAGGAAATTATAGATGTGGATCACGCCGCAATATGAATTCGAAGGATTGTCCCTGACGTAGGACGTTTTCCAGATCATGTGGCTCGATTCGAACTCGAACACGTTCGTGTGCATGTGAAAAAGAAGCACGTCGCCGGCCACGCGGAATTCCATTTCGAACTCGTTCTTCTCGCGGAATTCCACCACCAGCCGCTTGTCGATCTTCGCCGCGACCGGCCTCAGCTCGTCCGCAATCTCCCCCAGCACCTTGCCCAGCTGCGTGAACGCCTGCTTCGTCCGCTCGAAAACATCCTGCTTCAGCGAAGATTTTTCCTTCAGCAGGTCCCGTATTAATTCCTGGCTCTTTTTCGGCGACATGATCACGAAGTTACTTTTCTTTTCGTCAATAGGCACGTGCAAACACGACACGCTGCACGGAAGGATTTCCCGTCAGGATGCATTTGCCGTCCTCTTTCGGATTGTCCAGCGGAATGCAGCGGATCGTTGCTTTCGTCTTGTCCTTGATCGCTTCTTCCGTCCCCGGCGTTCCGTCCCAGTGCGCATAGACAAACCCGCCTTTGTCGAGTGCCGCTTCGAAGTCCGCCCACGTATCCACGTAATGCGTCATCGCCTTCCTGCGTTCGAGCGCGCGGTTGAATAGGTTCGACTGGATGTCTTCCATCATCGCCTGTATTTTATCTGCGAGTCCGTCCGCTGAAACATTTTCCTTTGTCATAAGGTCGCGGCGCGCCAGCTCGACCGTGTTGTTCGCGAGATCCTTCGGACCGATTCCGAGACGCACGGGAACACCGCGCAATTCATGCTCGGCGAATTTGAATCCCGGGCGCTGCGTATCGCGGTCGTCGTATTTCACGCGAAGTCCTTTCGCCTCCAGCTCTTTCTTCAGCACGGTCACGCGTTCCGTGATCATCGCGCGTTCTTCATCCGATTTGTAAATGGGCACGATCACCACATGAACCGGCGCGAGCTTCGGAGGAATGACAAGACCGTTGTCGTCGCTGTGCGCCATGACGAGCGCACCCATCAGTCGCGTCGAAACGCCCCACGAGGTGGCCCACACGTATTCGAGCTTCCCGTCTTTCCCCGAGAATTTCACGTCGAATGCTTTGGCGAAATTCTGCCCGAGAAAATGCGACGTTCCTGCCTGCAGCGCTTTTCCATCCTGCATAAGCGCCTCGATGCAATACGTTTCATCCGCACCGGCGAAACGCTCGTTCGGTGTTTTCAGTCCGCGGATAACCGGAACGGCGAGCCAGTTCTCTGCAAAATCGGCATACACGCCGAGCATCTTTTCCGTCTCTTCGATCGCCTCTTCGCGTGTTGCATGGGCCGTATGGCCTTCCTGCCAGAGGAATTCCGCAGTGCGGAGAAACAGGCGCGTACGCATTTCCCATCGCACGACGTTCGCCCACTGGTTCACCAGCAGCGGCAGGTCGCGGTACGACTGGATCCAGCCTTTGTATGTTTTCCAGATGATGGCTTCGCTTGTGGGGCGCACGATGAGCTCTTCCTCCAGCTTCGAATCCGGATCGACCATAAGCGAACCTTTCTTCGAAGGATCGGCTTTCAGGCGGTAATGTGTCACAACGGCACATTCCTTGGCAAAACCTTCGGCGTTCTTCTCTTCCGCCTCGAAAAGACTTTTCGGAACGAAGAGCGGGAAATAGGCGTTGACGTGGCCCGTTTCCTTGAACATTTTATCGAGAGTGGCCTGCATGTTTTCCCATATCGCATAGCCATACGGCTTGATCACCATGCACCCGCGCACGGCGGAATGTTCGGCAAGATCAGCCTTGGTCACCAGGTCCTGGTACCATTGGGAATAGTCGTCGGCTCGTTTTGTCAGTTCTTTGGCCATAAAATTCTTATAAGTGGTAAAGACACTCTGGAATGATTTTTGTACTTTTATTTCAGAGAATTTCGCAAAAGTACGAATCATCCCTGTCAGCGAAATTCGCGAAACACAGTTTTTAAAAAACAAAAAAACTTACCGCCATGAAACGTTTCGCGATTATCAGTTTTTCCGCCCTTATCGCGCTTTCATTTGCCTCCTGCCGGGGGATGAAATCCATGAAGGCGCCGAAAGACAGCGATGATGCCTATTATTCCCTGAAAGACGCCAAAAAAGATCGCATTGCCGAGCAAAAACGGAAAGACGACGAGAAAAAACGTGAAGAGGACGAAGCGCGTCAAAGGGATCTCGACCAGAAAACGGCCGATGCCCGTTCCAAGCCGGGCTCTGATTATTACGACCAGTCATTCGATTACGACGATTACTACGACTACGAATATGCCGCGCGTCTCCGCCGCTTCGATCATCCCGTGAACGGTGCCGGCTATTATGACAACTACTACACCAACAGCTATTGGTACAACAACAACCCGTACTGCTACGGCACGTCCATTTACTACGGGTATAATTTCTGGGGACCGACTTACTATGCTTACAATTATTACCCGAGCTCCTTCTTCTACTACAACAGCGGATGGGGATGGGGAACCGGTTACGGCTGCTACAATCCCTGGGGTGGTGGCTGGTATGATCCGTGGAATCCGTATGGCTGGGGCTATAATGATCCGTATGCCAACCCGTATTACTGCGGATGGGGTTACCCTTATTACGGCGGCGGATGGTACGGAACCGGAATTGGTTACCCGTATGGATACGGAGCCGGTTACGGCAATGGCTGGAACAGCCAGTATTCCAACAACTACTTCAACAGCTTCGACAGCAACAGCTATTACTACGG
>DASTSF010000553.1:0-2062 GCA_035760825.1 Bacteroidia bacterium | reverse complement strand
CATTACCTGAACAGCGGCGACTGGGTGGAATCGATGACCGCGCTCGTGGAAACAGAGAAAGGCGAATGGAAGATCATCGAATACGCCGGCTGGCTCGCCGGACAATCCGCCGCTGACACGGTCAGCGAAACTCCCACCATTAAACTCGCATCCGCATGAAAACAAAAGTGATTTTTGCCGTACAGGGCGAAGGCCGCGGTCACATGACGCAGGCGCTCTCGCTGAAGCAGCTGCTCGACCGGAACGGTTTTGAAGTCTGCTGCGTGCTCGTGGGATCGAGTGAACGCCGAGAAATCCCGGCTTTTTTCCAGGAAAAATTCCCGGGTACGGAAGTCATCCGCGTGAAGAGTCCCAACTTTATCCTGAAGAACAACCGCGGCATCCGCATCGGGAAAAGCGTCATGCGCAACCTGTGGAAGCTCCGCACGTACCTGCGCAGCGCCCGCCTGCTGAAAGAAAAAGTGAAGGAGCATGCACCGCAGCTCATCATTAATTTCTACGAGCCGGTCGTTGCCCTTTACTGCCTCACGAACAGGCGTACGCATCCGCCCGTGGTCAGCATCGCGCACCAGTACCTCGGCGAACACCCGGAATTCAAATTCCCGGACGGCTACATGATGGACAAATACTTCCTGAAGAACTACACCGCATTCACCGCTTTCGGTTCGTCGCGCATTCTCGCGCTTTCTTTTTACCCTCTGGATGACGTGAAAAACCAGAAGCTGAAGGTCGTTCCTCCCCTTCTCCGCCGCGAAGCCAAAGAGATTCAGCCCACGCAGGAAGATTTCCTGCTCTGCTATCTTGTCAATGCCGGTTATCGCTCCGACATTGAAAGCTGGCATGCAAAGAATCCTTCGCAGGAGCTGCACGTTTTTACCGACATGAAAAGCGACAAGCAGGTGATCGAAGTGAAGCCGAAGCTTTTCTTTCACAAGCTGAACGACGTGGAATTCCTCCGCCACATGGCCGCCTGCAAAGGACTGATCAGCTCGGCCGGTTTCGAGTCGATCTGCGAAGCGATGTACCTCGGCAAGCCCGTGCTCATGGTTCCCGTGGAAGGACATTTCGAGCAGCGCTGCAATTCACGCGACGGGTTCCGTGCGGGCGCAGGAATTTATGACGACAGGTTCGACATCACGCGTTTCCTCAACTGGCTTTCGGAACGGAAACCCGGCAACGGCGATTTTCGCACGTGGGAAAGCAAGGCGGAAGAACTGTTCCTGCGCAATTTCCGCGAAGTGCTGAACAAGGCGCAAAAAGAAATCCAGGTAGAAGGCAGCCTCGCATCCGCGTGATTTCACACCCCCGTTTTTTAGTTACTTTGCCGGCATGAATCGCAGAAAAGTCGCGTTCGTGATCAATCCCAATTCGGGAAGTGATCGCAAAACAGATCGTGTTAAGCTCGTGGAATCTCTCCGAAGCGACAGCTACGAAAGTGAAATTCTCCTCTGGAAAAAGATCGAAGACAAGGACGATATCTTCAGCCGCGCGCGCAACGGAGGTTTCGACATCGCCGTCGCGGTGGGCGGAGACGGTACCGTGAGCCAGCTCGCGGAAACGCTCTGCGGCACGAACGTCGCGCTGGGAATTGTTCCGTTCGGGTCGGGCAACGGCCTCGCGCGCCATCTCGGTGTTCCGCTCGATCCTGCAGGTGCGATGAAGCTGATCGAAACCGGGAAGATCGAAAAGATCGATCGCGGGAAATTCGGGGAACGTTCTTTCTTCTGTACCGCGGGCGTCGGGTTCGACGCGCGCATCGGGAAACTTTTCGCGGAAAGCACGACGCGCGGTTTCTGGACGTACGCAAAAATGACACTGCGTGAATTCAGGTCGTATGCACCGGAAAAATATTCCATCACCGTCGACGGGAAAAAAACGGAGACCGAAGCGTTCCTGGTCACTGTAGCGAACGCGGGCCAGTACGGCAACGATGCGTGGATCGCACCGAAGGCGAAGATCAACGACGGGCTGCTGCATCTTTCCGTCCTGAGGCCTTTCCGCTGGTGGAACATGCCCGGGATCGCGCTGAAATTTTTCAGGAAAAAGATCGACCGGTCGCCTT
>DASTSF010000552.1:0-3345 GCA_035760825.1 Bacteroidia bacterium | reverse complement strand
TGCGGAAACCGGGGCGGGACAGCACGGAGTCGCCACTGCGACGGTGTGCGCACTCGCGGGATTACGCTGCATCGTGTACATGGGCGAGACAGATATGAAACGCCAGGCCCCGAACGTCGCGCGGATGAAAATGCTGGGAGCGGAAGTGCGTGGTGTAACATCCGGAAGCAAAACGCTGAAAGATGCAACCAACGAAGCCATTCGCGACTGGATCAGTCACCCGGCGGATACGCATTACATCATTGGCTCTGTCGTGGGACCGCATCCGTATCCCGACATCGTCGCACGTTTCCAGTCGGTGATCAGCCGCGAAATAAAAAAGCAGCTGGAAGAAAAAACCGGGAATGAAAACCCAGACTGCGTGATCGCGTGCGTCGGTGGCGGCAGCAATGCAGCAGGTGCGTTCTGGCATTTTCTCGGTGACGAGAATGTGAAGCTCATCGCCGTGGAAGCAGCCGGAAAAGGAATTCATTCCGGACTTTCCGCGGCAACTTCCGTGCTGGGAAGACCGGGTGTTATCCACGGAAGCCGGACGCTGCTCATGCAGGACGGAGACGGGCAGATCACCGAACCGCATTCGATCTCTGCCGGTCTCGATTATCCCGGTGTCGGCCCGCTGCATGCGCACCTGCACGGAACGGGTCGCGCGGAATTCCTGTCTGCAACAGATGACGAAGCGCTGCAGGCGGCGTACGAGCTGGCAAAGCTCGAAGGCATCATTCCCGCGCTGGAAAGTGCACATGCGCTCGCGGCATTGTCGAAGAAAAAATTCGCGCGTAACGAGATCGTCGTTGTGAATCTTTCCGGTCGCGGTGATAAGGATCTTGAAACGTACATCAACCATCTTCCCCATGAACAGGATTGATTCGCTATTCGCCAAAAAGAAAAAAGAAGTTCTCGCCGTTTACTTTACGGCCGGTTTCCCGAAGCTGAACGATACGCTTCCCGTGCTGGAAGCGCTCCAGGAAGCAGGAGCGGATCTTGTCGAGATCGGCATGCCGTTCTCCGATCCGCTTGCCGATGGACCGGTGATCCAGGAAAGCTCGCGCGTGGCGCTGGAAAACGGGATGAGCATTTCGCTCCTGTTCCGCCAGCTGAAAAATTTCCGGCAAAAAATTTCACTGCCTGTCGTGCTGATGGGATATGTCAATCCTGTCCTGCAGTTCGGCGTGAAAAAATTTGTTGAGGAATGCGCAGCAGCCGGGATCGACGGGGTGATCCTCCCTGATCTTCCGCCGGAAATCTACGAAAGGGAATTCAGGACGATCTTCGAACAAAGCCACCTCCATTTCATTTTCCTTGTGACACCGCGTACGCCGGAAAACAGGAGGGCGCAGATCGCGAAGCTGAGCAAAGGATTTTTGTACCTGGTTTCAGCGGCATCAACGACCGGTGCAGACAAAAATTTCAGCCCGGCGCAGCAGTAAGCATTGAAAAAAGCGACCGGCCGTGGTTTTGAAATCCCGGTGCTGACCGGTTTCGGAATTCATGATCACGAAACGTTCAGAGCAGCTTCAGCGCACACGAACGGCGCCGTCGTGGGAAGCGCGTTCATCCGCGCACTCGCGGAAGCAAAGGACATCCGCAGCGGCGCAGCACATTTTATTCAGCGCATAAAAACAAAACACCATGATCATCCGGTTGCATAAAACTATTTCTCCCGCCGACGAAACCGTTGTGCGCGCAAAGATCGGCAGCGCCGGCTACAAAGAAACGGAAGTCGTCACCCGGCAAAACCGTTACCTCGTCTGCACAGGAACAAAACCGCTCGATATACGGGCGTTCGGGAACCTGCCGGGCGTGAGCGACGTGCATTTTGTTTCGGATGTGAACCAGCTGGTTTCCCGCGAATGGAAAGTGCAGGACACGATCGTGGATCTCGGGAACGATTGCCGCATCGGGAACGGAACGTTTACCGTGATGGCCGGACCCTGCTCCGTCGAGAGCGAAGAGCAGGTGCGGAAGACCGTCGGTTTTCTCATTGAAAACAACATCCGCATCATGCGGGGCGGCGTTTTCAAACCAAGGAGTTCTCCCTATGCGTTTCGCGGGCTCGGCATCGACGGGCTGAAAATGTTTCATGATATCTGTTCCGAAAAAGGGATCCGTATAGTTACCGAGGTGATGCAGGCCGACCAGATCGAAGACATGTTCCCTTATGTGGACATTTTCCAGGTGGGTGCACGGAATGCGCAGAACTTTACGCTGCTTGACGCGCTGGGCCGGTGCGGAAAGCCGGTGTTGCTCAAGCGCGGACTTTCCGGCACGATCGAAGAGCTGCTCGCTTCAGCGGAATATATTTTTTCCAATGGCAACGAGCAGATCATTCTCTGCGAACGCGGTATCCGCACCTACGAAAAGGCGTACCGGAACACACTCGACCTGAACGCGGTTCCGATACTGAAATCGCGATCGCACCTTCCCGTGATCGTCGATCCTTCGCACGGCATCGGTATACGTTCACACGTCGAGCCTGTGGCATTGGCGGCCGTGATGGCAGGCGCAGACGGCATCATTGCAGAAATCCATGAAACACCGGAAAAAGCGCTTTCCGACGGTCAGCAAACGCTTAACTTTGAAGAAGCGGCGGCGCTCACAGCAAGACTGAGAAAAACGTACGGGCTGCGAAAGTCTTTCGGAAAATGAAAATCGCCATCATCGATTATAATTCAGGGAATACGCAGTCGGTGATCTGCGCCATGGACCGCATCGGTATTCACGCGTTCGTGACCGATGATCACGATGATATCCGGGCGGCTGATAAAGTGATCTTTCCCGGTGTAGGTGAAGCTGCGTCTGCCATGAAAGCAGTGAAAGAGAAAAAACTCGATACACTTGTTCTCTCGTTAAAACAGCCGGTGCTGGGCATCTGTCTCGGCATGCAGCTCATGTGCAGGCATTCCGAAGAAGGCAACACGGATTGTCTCGGCATCTTCGAAACACAGGTGAAAAAAATTCCCGCAAAAGACGATCTGAAAATCCCGCACATGGGATGGAACACGATCAGCGGGCTGAAAGGTCCGCTGTACAAAGGCGTTCCCGGAAATGTGCACGTGTATTTCGTTCATTCGTACTGCGCGGATCTTTGTGCGGAAACGAATGCGGTAACGGATTACAGCGTGAGGTTTTCGGCGGGCCTGTCAAAAAATAATTTCCACGGCGTGCAGTTCCACCCCGAAAAAAGCGGTGTTGCAGGAGAGTTCATACTTCGGAATTTTATCAGCCTATGATCACAGTTATTCCGGCCATCGATATCATTGACGGGAAATGCGTGCGCCTCAGCGGCGGCGATTTTTCAAAAACGAAGATCTACCGCGACGACCCCGTAGCGACGGCAAAAGAATT
>DASTSF010000551.1:0-12310 GCA_035760825.1 Bacteroidia bacterium | reverse complement strand
CGCCCTGGTTGCCCGTGATGCTGCGGTAGGTTCCGGGAGGAAGGTTGGCCGCTTTTATTTCATACCGCGTCATCGGCGTTTCCGTCGTATCGCCGTAATGGTAACCGGCCATGAGCACTTTCACGTTCGCGTCGATGAGCTCTGGGCGTTTTTTGAATTGCTCTTTCAGGAATTCAACGGTGAGATCCGGCTTGCGGTTGTACATCCAGTAGATGAAACCGAGCACGAACATGTTCTTGGAACGGTCCGTTTCTTTCGTGCCGAGACCGGATCCGGAAAGCGCATTGCGCGTGAGCTTCGTCACGTCGATGCCGATCACGTGATAATCCGAAAGCGATCCGTTCTTCAGCGGGTTGTCGCCATCGGCATATTTCGCGAGCTTGAGATTTTTCGGATCGAAGCCATCGGTGTTCGCGATGATCGTGCCGTGCTTTTTCAGCTGCCTGAGATTTGCTTTCAGCGCAGCAGCGTTCATCACCACGAGCACGTCGCATGCATCGCCGGGCGAATTGATCTCCATGCTTCCGAAATGAAGCTGGAATCCCGAAACGCCTGCCAGCGTCCCCTGCGGGGCGCGTATTTCAGCGGGAAAGTTCGGGAACGTGCTGACGTCATTTCCGTAAAACGCCGCCGTTCCGGTGAATTGCGAGCCTGTCAGCTGGATGCCGTCGCCTGAGTCGCCGGCAAAAAGGATGACCGCTTCTTTTTTTATTTCCTGTGTTCCTGTCGACATATTTTTTTCAGCATTGAATGACCAAAAACAAAAAAGGTTTTTCCGGTGCGGGAAAAACCTTTCTGTATAGGTTACATAAAAGTCACTCCCATGTATGCGCCGCGCGCATCATACAACAGCAGTTCATTGAACGCATATATTTCATGGGATGGTTTGTGTTTTGCAAAATTAAACAGTTTGAAAACGGGTTTTCACTGATCCTCGTCACACGGGCTGGCCATCGTCAACAAGGTTGATGGCTTCCACCGCGACGATTTCGGGCGCCGCGCGCTTGACCGCTTCTTCGAGCCCGGCTTTGAACGTCATCATCCGCATCGAACAGGATCTGCAGGCTCCCTGCAGTTCGAGCTTCACCACGTTATCGGCGGTGATCTCGAGAAGCGTTACGCCTCCCCCGTCGGCTTCGAGAAAAGGACGAAGCTGGTTGAGGGCTGCTTCCACGCGTTCTGTCAATGCTGCGTTCATGGTGAAAAATCAGTGCACAAAGATACGAAATTCCGGTTCAGGCGATGACCTCGGCCTTTGCCGCATCCATTACCGCCACGCGGCGTACCACGTTGCCGGCCATTTCGAGAATGGCTTTCGCCTGGGGCGTGTCTTTCTGGAGAACGGCCGGGCGGCCGGCGTCACCGGCTTCGCAGATGCTCTGCACGAGCGGAATCTGCCCGAGCAGCGGAACCTGCAGGTCTTCCGCAAGACGCGTAGCGCCTTCTCTCCCGAAAATATAGTATTTGTTCTCCGGCAATTCGGCCGGTGTGAACCAGGCCATGTTCTCGACGATGCCGAGAACCGGAACGTGGATCTGCTCCATGCGGAACATAGCGACGCCCTTGCGCGCATCGGCCAGCGCCACGTTCTGCGGCGTGCTCACCACGATGGCGCCGGTGATGGGAACCGCGCCGACAATGGAAAGATGAATATCGCCGGTGCCGGGCGGAAGATCGATGATCATGTAATCGAGCTCGCCCCATTCGGCGTCGTTGAGCATCTGGTTGAGCGCTTTCACGGCCATCGGTCCGCGCCAGACGATCGCCTGGTTGGCGTCGGCGAAAAAACCGATGGAAAGGATCTTCACGCCGTAGCTTTCCACGGGGATCATGCGGTTCCTGCCGTCGATGTTCTGAATGCGGGGTTTTTCATTCACCACGTCGAACATGATCGGGATGGACGGACCGTAAATATCCGCGTCGACGAGTCCCACGCTCGCGCCCTGCATGGCGAGCGCGCAGGCGAGGTTTGCCGCGATCGTCGATTTTCCCACACCACCTTTCCCGGAGGCAACCGCGATGATATGCTTCACGCCGGGCATGGAAGGTTCTTTTCGTTTCGTCGTTACGTGCGCTGTCATGTTCACCAGCACTTCCGCTTCTTTATCGACGTAATACTTAACGGCATTCTCGCACGCGCGGCGGATCATGTCTTTGAGCGGGCACGCAGGCGTCGTGAGGACAACGGTGAACGCCACCTTTTTCCCGTCGACGTGAATGTCCTTCACCATGCCAAGCGTGACAATGTCTTTCTTCAGGTCGGGATCGTCCACGTTCCGCAACGCATCCAGTATTTGTTCTGTGGTGATCATTTTGAGTGATATTTGCAGCAAAGTTAGGGCAACATCCCGTTTCAGCACGCGTTTTGCTGTATTGATTTTTAGTATGAAACAATTCCTGGCCGCCGTGCTTTTCGCGGTTTGCATTTCGGTGCAGGCGCAGAAAAGCTACCTCGTTCACCTGACGATCGACAAGCTCTTCCTCGGGAGCGACAGCGTCGTTTACCCGAAAGGAAAAACGTTCGTGATGAACATCACCTCCAAAAGCGATACGGTGGAAGTGGGAAAACCCGGCGGCGTGCCGGTGGCGATCCTGGTCGACATCCGCCGCATCAAGCGCGGCGACCGCATCATCAACCAGGTGGGTTATGCTTTCCTGCAAAAAACAGGCGGGAAATGGACGCTCATCAAACATTTCGGCTATACCGACCGCTACGATTTTCCCACGCACAAGCCGGGGTTCGAGAACACCGCCCGAAAAACACAGGCAAAGGATGAATTCCATTGCGATTACGGCGTGCCGCGGCAGTTCGCCGCGGATTTCAGGATGGACATTTACCGCAACGACAATTAATTCCGCTTACAGCTTCAGCTCCTCCGACGGATCCCAGTAATGGTTTTTGAAATTCTGCACCTGGTCCTTCACCACTTTTATTCCTTCTTTCTCGAGCAATTCCTGCATGCGGTGAGGCGTGGAGAAATGATTCTTTCCCGTCAGCATTCCTTCGCGGTTTACCACGCGGTGCGCGGGAACGGGAGAATGATGGCTGTGCGAGCTGTTCATGGCCCAGCCCACCATGCGCGAGGAACCTTTCATGCCGAGGTATTTGGCGATGGCGCCGTAAGTGGTGACACGGCCGAAAGGAACGAGGCGGACCACCTCGTACACCATGTAAAAAAAATCAGATTCCGGTTTTCCTTTCATACGTCGTACTGAAATTAGGCATTCCGGGAGGCTTTTCCCCCGCGCCCGCTTCTTTATTATAAACACAATGGTGTAAAAAAGACACCTGTCTTCCGCGACCGGCGTCCTCCATGGTTATGCATATCCGCTCTTTTCCAGGTTTTTGCAGGCAGCGGCCATCACCGCATAAATGGCGGCCGGTTTACATTCATCTTTTGTAAAAGATAACTTAACCGGGGATTAACAGCGTGGCAACATGGAGCGGATACTTTCGTTTCGTGTCAGCAACTACGCTCAACGGAAGTAAAGATTCCTACCGGGTGCTCCTTGTCGATGACGACGAGCACATCCTTCTTTCCCTGAAAAGCATTCTCGAAAATGCCGGGTATAACGTCTGGTGTTCCGATAATACGCGGGAAGCCATAGAGCTGGCTACGCGCATACAGCCGCATCTTATCATTCTCGACGTGATCATGCCCGGCACCGACGGCATCGAGCTGTGCCAGGAGATACGGCAGATACCCGTGCTCAGCAAAACGCTGATCGTTTTTTACACGGCAAGGAGCGAAGACTATTCACAGATCGCAGGATTTTCAGCCGGTGCGGACGATTACATCATCAAACCGATGAAACCCGGCGTGCTGGTGGCGCGCGTGGCCGCGCTGCTGCGCCGGTTCCGCCTGCGCGAGCTTCCGAAAACGGCACAGGCCGGGCCCATCCGCCTCGACCGCGAACGTTACCTCGTGTTCAAAGGACAGAAAGAGATCGTGCTGGCGCGGAAAGAGTTCGAACTGCTCGCGCTGATGCTTTCTTCGCCCCGGAAAGTTTTTACGCGCAACGAGATCTACAGCGAGATCTGGGGCGGCGAGTTCGGTGAAAAGAACAGGACGATCGACGTGCATGTGCGCAAGCTGCGTGAAAAGATCGGCGAGGAATTCATCAAAACCGTCAAAGGGATCGGTTACAGCTTCGACGTTGTTTAGTTTCCGCGATGAAAGCATTTACGATCAATTCTTAGTTTTAACCAATGAAGAAACACTACCTGCCCGTATTCGTGCTCGCGGGAATGATGGCTGCGTGCAGCGGAAATAACGCGGAACAGCAAACGGATCATTCCGTCACCAAAGCGATACTCGACACGCAGGCACAGCCGCAACCCCAGATGCCGGCTGATCCTCCTGCCGTGAAAAATGATTCTGCAGCAGGACAGCCGGCCACGCAGATCGCCTGCTACTACTTTATGGGCAACAGCAGTCACGATGCGCCGCCGGAAAAAACGGCGGAGAAGTGGGTGGATGATTTCATTTCAAAAATGAAGACGGATGGTCTTCCGCACGCAGGAAATGTTTTCCTGCACAACGGCGCCGGACCAATGGGTGCCGAATGGAATCCGCATTCCGACCTGCTCGTGGCCGGTTTTTTTGAAGGCCGGAAAGACACTTCGGATATTCATTTTTTTGTCGATGATTTTAACTTCGACGGGAAGACCGTTTTTTCAGGGAAATATTATTCGCCCGAAAAGAACGGCGTTTATTATTGGTTTTCGCTGACCGAACAAAACTGGAACGTCGGGCGGCATCTTCCTTCGGACAAGGAAAAGACCGAGATCTGCGCGCAGCGGAACATCCCTGTTTCCTCGTGGGTGGACAATACGTGCACGGTTGCCCGCATCGCGGTGACGGCCGGGAAAGGAAAGGAAATGATCCGGTCGCAGGATTATTTCATCGTCGCCTTCGGGGAATAGTTTTCTTTTTTCTTCTCACTGGCAACACCGGGCAATGCAATTTTGTACCGGTGTTTTTTTTGCGTCTTTGCGTGAATTGTTTTTTATGCGGAGAACATTGAACAGGAACGGTCAGCGTATTCCAGGCAATGACATTGGACAAACCTGAAACACTGAAACTAAAAACCATTTTAACTACTTAGGTTCAAGGTTGGAAGGGTAAAACCACGAAGTACACGGAGCGTTTTCACAAAGCACACGGAGGGAGACGGGAACAATTCGAGTTCAAAGTTGGAAAGGTAAAACCACGAAGTACACGGAGCGTTTTCACGAAGTGCACGAAGTAAAACAGGAGCAATTCAAGTTCAACGTTGGAAAGTTAAAACCACGAAGTACGCAGAGCGTTTTCACGAAGTGCACGAAGTAAAACAGGAGCAATTCAAGCTCAAGGTTGGAAAGCTGGAAAGTTAAAACCACTAAGTACACGGAGCGTTTTCACGAAGTGCACGAAGTAAAACAGGAAACGATCAACGCTGTTCAGGTTTGGACAAACCCGAAACTCCAAACCGGGAACTGAAAACGTCTTGCGCGCCCGGTGATTTTGACGAGAACCCGGTTTAAGATGAAATTCAAAAGGGCCACTCCCTTGCGGAAGCAGCCCTTTCATACTACTGGTTCTTAAATGTGTACCGCTTAGCGGTTGATGATCACTTTCATCGTCTGCACATTCTGTCCTTCCATCACGCGGATGAAATAGATCCCGTTATCCCAGTTGGAAACGTCATACGTGAGAACGTTGTTTCCTGCGGGGAGTGAGCGGTTTTCGTTAATGAGCAGCTTACCGTTCACGTCGAACGCTACAACCTGGAGATCGCGGTCCTGCGTGAGGTTCGCAGCGATGTTCAGCTGGCTGTTGGCAGGATTCGGGTACAGGTTATAGTTGTCGCTGACGAGGATCGGCTGTGACATGCCCACGTTGATGAGGACCGGCATGCAGGTGGTATCGCTGCAACCTGCAGCGCTCATTGCGACGAGACATGCGGTATAGTTGCCGTTGGTTCCGTAGGTGTGGCTCGGGCTCGACAGTGATGAGCTGCTGAAATCGCCGAAATCCCACATGTAGGAAGTAGCACCTGTCGACGTGTTCGTGAAGTTCACGGTCGGGATGTTGCCACCCGTGGTGAAGTTCGCCGTCGGGTTCGGGTTAACCGTAACTGCAACCGGGTTGGATGCTCCCGTTCCGCTGCATGCATTCGCATTGGTAACGGTTACCGTGTAGTTTCCGGAAGCGCTTACCGTGATGCTTTGCGTAGTTGCACCATTGCTCCAGAGGTAGCTATCAGCCGTAGAAGAAGTGAGCATAACGGTCTGGCCCTGGCACAGTGACGTGTTTCCGCCGATGGTGATCGTCGGCTGCGGAGACGGGCTGGAAGAAACGGTGATCGGGGTGGAAGAAGCCGACTGGCATCCGTTCGCATCGGTAACCATTACTGAATAGTTGCCGGAGTTGTAAACCGTGATGCTCTGCGTGGTCGAGTTATCGCTCCACATATACGAAGAAGAGCTGTTAGCGGTAAGAACAACGCTGTCGCCCGTGCAGAAGGTCGTCGGGCCGTTAGCCGTTACGCTTGCGTTCGGAAGCGGGTTCACCACTACGTTCACTGCGCTTGACGTTGCCTGGCAACCGTTGGCGTCGGTGATCGTGACGAGGTAGTTACCGGAGGTGTTCGCAGTGATCGAAGGCGTGGTGGCGCCGTTGCTCCAGCTGTAGGAAGATGCTCCGGATGCTGTAAGCGTTACGTTGTTGCCTGCGCAGAACGTGGTCGGACCACCTGCCGTGATGGAAGCGGACGGAGCAGCGAAGGTGTTCACGACAACAGAAGAAGACGTCGTTGAGCAGCCGGTTGCATTCGTTACCGTTACCTGGTACGTTCCGCCGGTTGTCGCCGTGTACTGCTGTGAAGTTGCACCGGAAATGTTGGCGCTGTTCATCATCCACTGGTAGGTGAAACCTGAACCTGCGTTAGCCTGCAGTGTTACTGATCCGCCGCTCGGGCAGATGGTGAGGTTGCCGAGAGCCGTGATGGAAGCTGCAGGAGCTGACGTAAGGCTGTAGTCGGTGTTTTCGCAATCGAAGTTGCACCATCCGTTCATCCAGTTGTCAGTTGTAGACTGTGTTCCTGCGAAAGCTCCGACATAGTTAACGGGTGTGAAGAACCCTCCGGCGAGGCGGCCGCTGTTCCACTGGGGAACGATAGAAGGCGCGTTGTAGTTCGCGAAGAAGTTCGATGTATCCGTGTTGAGCGGCAGGCTCGGGTTGAACGGGTATTTATTGCCGTTACCGAAATGGTCCGACTGAGAGCAGCAAGCCATATAGTGAGCTGTTACATATCCCGGAAGTGATGTGGAGTTGTAGCAGATCGGGGAAACGCTGGTCGGCGTCGGATCAGGGCTGGCGAGGTTGAACGGGCTGTGAAGTGAAATACCGGTCTGCTCGGTAGGGTAGATCTTATTCTTGTAAGCCGGGGTCAGGTAGAAGTTGTACGGACCAGACCATGTTCCGAAAGGAGCGCCGGTTGTCGTGTCGCCTTCTGTGTTCGTCGGGGTGAGTGAACGCGCTCCGTCGATAACGTATTCGAGTTCTTTTTTCACCGGTGAACCGTTAGCGGGAATTCCGCAAACGACATCACCACGGTACTGCATGATGGAATCACCTGCAGAGCCGAGGATGCGGAGGTTACGCGTGGTAGAACCGTAAGAAGCGGATGATTCATCGAAAAGGATACCGCAGGGATAACCGATGATGACGCTGTTCAGCACACTCGTCGCGTTTCCGCGGCGGGAGTGAATTCCGGAAACGTACTGGGGATCGTAAGAAGTAGTCGTCGGGCTGACCATCGGACCAACCAGCGTCACGTTCGACCAGACCGGCATGGTAAGACCGGAAGTGTCGCCTGCAAGACCTGATTTCGTTCCTGACTGGTAGCTGTCCATTTCCATTGCATGGGAACCGGAAACGTCAGCGGCATAAGGATCGCGGATGTCGAATGCGAACTGAACGTGTCCTCTCCAGCCGCAGTCCTGGTCGAAGCTGTCGTCCCAGGGGCGATAAGAAACGAGATACTTCGCGTTTACCGTTCCGCCGAACCACTCGTAAGAGTCGTCACCGGAATAAGAAACCTGGATGTGATCAATTTGCGTCGCATCACCGACAGAATAAATGGAAAGTCCGTTCACCTCGTTGTTCGGTGAAAAAGCGACACCCGGGAATTCGATGCGCACGTAGCTCATCACGCCGGAGTTGTCGTGGATGTTGTTTCCGCCGTAAAGGGAACGCGGACCACCTTCCACCTGGTTCTGACCTGAAAGCCAGTTGTTCGGAGCGCGTCCGACAAGAATGACACCGCCCCAGTCACCGTAGGTACGCTGACCCGCAGGCTGGTTCGATGTGAAAATGATCGGCTGCGTTGCAGTTCCCTGCGCGTTGATCATTGCACCACGCTCGATGATAAGCGTTCCTTTGGTGTTCTTGTCTCCTTTGATGATTGTTCCGGGATCAATGGTGAGCGTAGTTCCGGCAGTTACGTAAACGTAACCATGCAGCAGGTACTGATTACAGGCAGTCCAGTGGGTGTTCGTGTAGATACTGTCCTGCACATTGATCACAGATTGTGCATTGACAGCTCCGGCAGCTGCGAACATTCCCACCACGACAGCAAACATTTTTGTGATTGCTTTTGTGGATCTTTGTTTCATGTTGTTGAATTGATTGGTGAAAGGTTTAAAAAACTGCTCCCGCATTCCTTGGTGTATTACCGGGCGGAAGACGGGAGCAAACTTAGACCTGCGCTTTTATGGAATCCTTTTTGCCTCGTTAAGGATTTGAAAACTATTTCCCGCCTTTGTTAAGTTGCGGTGAAAACGTGATCCCGATCGTGTAATATCTTCCGCGGCGGTAGTTGAGTATTTCCTTGTCCTGCCCGTTGCGCTCGAATTTCCCGTTGCGGTCCGTATCCTGCACCATCTGCACCGGCTGGTTGAAGATGTCCTGCACACCACCGGAAACGGAAAGCCACGGCGTGATCCGCTGCGTTACCACGAAGTCGAATGAATTGCGCGGCAGCTCGCCGATGTTTGCATAATCCAGCGTGCCCACGAGATAAAGGCGCGGACCGAAAACGTTGTACAGCAGCGAAGCCTGCAGCCCGATCGAATCGTTCTGGTAATAGATGCCTGCATTCACCACGTACGGCGATTGTCCCTGCAGCGGCGTGGCCGCCGACTGGTTGACCACCTGCGACGGATCGAGGTAAAGGCGGCTCTTCATGACGGAAACGTTGAGGATCGTGTTGAAGTTTCCGAAGACCGACGTATGAAAAAGCGTGTCGAACACGGCGAGGTTCTTCCGCATGTCCAGCTCCGCGCCTTCCACGAATGCATAATCCGCGTTGACGAACGTGAACGCGCGGCTGTCCGCTCCGCCCGAATTCAGGATGATCTGCTGGATCGGTTCCACGAATGATTTGTAGAAGACGCCGACGTGGATATAATCACCGGCATTGGGATAAAATTCAAAGCGCAGATCGTAGTTGTCGACACGTGCCACATCGAGCAGCTGTCCTTTCTGTGCAACCACGGTCGGGAAAAGCGATCCGTACGTTCCCGCCTTGAATTCGAAATCGTAAAAATAGAACGGCGACCATTCACGGAACTCGGGACGGTTCACCGTTTTTCCGTACGCTGCGCGGATGAGTGTCTTTCGGTTGAAGTTATACGTCATGTTCACCGACGGCAGGTAAAAACGCGTGATCACTTTCGGACTGATGCTGTCGAGGTTGACGTAACCCTGCAGCGACTGTTCGTTGTATTCGTAACGCAGTCCGCCGATAACCGCGAGGTGTTTTCCGATGGGAATTTTCGCCATTCCGTAACCGGCGAGCAGGAGATTCTGCGCAGTGTATTTATCCGAAGGGTTCGTGATCTCGTCGACGCGGAACGTACTGAATCCTCCCACGTTGTCCGGCGAAAAGATCGTTTCAAGCGGTTCGCGCGTCAGGTTGAACGCCGTGAAGCCCGGGTTGATCGTGTAACCGAGCACGCGTGCTATGAATTGCCTTGTCTTGTATTCGCTGTACGTGCCGATGTTGATCTCTATGGTCGTGTCGAAGAGGTTTACTTTCTGCAGGAAATTCTGCTGCAGCGACCACGTCTGCTCCTGCAGCCATTGATAAAGGCGTCCTCCGCCATTTACCGGGTCGACGATCGTCGAGATGCCGGCTTTGTACATTGAATCGGGCGCATTCTGCTGCTTGGTATATGCAATGCGGCGAAGGTCCGGCGCGTCTTTCAGCAAATACGAATAACCTCCCGTGAATGAATACACCGATCGCTCTTTCGGTCCTTTGAACGTTCCGGCCAGCTGCGACGAATAGATCGTGCGCGATTCGTAACCGAAGACATACGATTTTTCATTCGGGCCATCCGCGTAATTGCTGTAACGGTAGGTCGAATACGATTTCCCGATCTGGTTCAGCAGGTTTTTGAACTCCACTTTCTGCCGCCCGATGAGCATGGAAAAATTTTCCACGGCGCTGACGCGAACCTGGTCGGTACACTGAATATCCGTGTAATCGGAGATCTGTGCGGTGGAATCCCAGTCCTGCCGGCGAATGCTGAACGTGGTAAGCGTTCTCGAGTACCCGAGACCGAGCGTATTGCCCGCCGTGATCTTTTTTCCCATCGTGAACGGCTGCGCCCACATCATGCTGAAACGCATATCGGGAAGCGCCTGGCGTGTATGCAGCGCCCAGTTGTTCGGGAATGCCTGCGAGATCTGCGTGTAATTCGGATCGTTGCGCGAAATGTACGCGGGAAGTCCGTCGGGAATGTGCCGCATCGCTGCGCCCATCCCGAAAATATCTTTCGATGTTCCGTCGGTGTAATTGAAATCCCTGAATGTCGTTCCTGCGCGGTAATTCGACTCGAAAGAAAAATTCAGGATCGTTTTTTCGGGGAATGCTTTCGTATAAATGCGCACCATTCCGCCTGCAAAATCACCGGGAAGATCCGGCGACGGTGTTTTGTACACCATGATCCGGTCGAGCGTCCCGCTCGGCACCATGTCGAATGAAAATGCACGCTTGTCCGTTTCCGAACTCGGTGCACCGGCGTCGTTCAGCCATACGTTGTTGTAACGTTCGTTGAGTCCGCGCACCATGATAAAACGATTGTCGATCACCGTAACACCGGGAATACGTTTCACTACTTCCGACGCATCACGGTCTTTGCTTTTGCTGATCTGCTGCCCGCTTATTCCGCTCGATACATTGTTGTTGTTGTGCATCTCATCGGTCACTGCCGCTTCGGAGTTTGTCACGCGCGAACTTTTGATGACGACAATGTTGCTCGTGTCGAGCGCCAGCTCCATAACCGCATTCACGGTGGTTGTTTTGCCGGAACTGACATTGACGTCCGTCACCTTGAGCGTCTGGTAGGAAATGAACTTGAACGTGAGCGAATGTCCGCCGGCTTCAACACCGTTGATCGTGTAGTTGCCGTCGAAATCGGTTACCGCGCCTTTTTTTCCTGTGCTGTCAAGAAGAACAACGACACCCGGCATGGTTTCTCCCGTAACTTTGTCCGACACTTTTCCCGAGACCGTGCCTCCCTGCGCCCCTGCGAAATGGGGGACCAGCAACGCCAAAGCGAGAATGACGAACAAAGAAAATGCAAACCCGTTCTTTTTCCTTTCCATAAAACGTTTTATTGAACAGCAAAAGAACCCGCACAACCTTACCTTTGCATTAATCGAGTATGAATTAGATGTAAAGTGCTGCCAATTACGGCAGCCGCCACCAGTTCAGATTAACTTAATTTTACGTTAACATTGTCGGCGAAGAGCCGGTTTACATTTGCATCAGTGAAGATTCTATGACTAATTCTCCATATAAAATTTTGCTGGTAGACGATGAGCAGGACATCCTGGAGTTCCTGAATTACAACCTGAAAAAGGAAGGATACCAGGTGCTGACGGCGTTGAATGGTGAAGAGGCTATCCGCATTGCCAAAAAAGAGCTCCCTCATCTTGTGCTGCTCGATGTGATGATGCCCGGTCTCGACGGCATCGAAGTGTGCCGGGAGCTGCGCAATATCAATGGTTCCGAAAATGTGATCATCGCATTCCTTACGGCGCGCAGCGAGGATTATTCGCACATCGCCGGTTTTGAAGCCGGGGCCGACGATTACATCAACAAGCCCATCAAGCCGCGCGTGCTCATCAGCCGCATCAAGGCGCTGCTCCGCCGCTTTCCCGGCGAAAAAGACAATGCGAACTCCGTCGATCTCGGTGGTCTCAAGATCGACCGCGACAGCTACCTCGTGATAAAAGGCGACGATGAAATTTCA